>PWIY01000180.1 GCA_003560215.1 Bacteroidales bacterium
ACTGAATATCAGCATTTATTCCCTGAAACCCAATAAAGTGGTCGGAGCCGTTTTCCGTGACATGTATGTGGCAGAGGTCCGGCAGGAAGAGATCATCAACCGGGTCAGTGAGGTGATCGATGAAAACCTGAAAATGGTGCAGCAAATTGCCTTCTCTCTAGGTGAGGGGGCAAGTACCACAGAAAAAATGCTGAATTCAATCATTGAAACATTCAGGAAAACCAAAAAGGAATAACTGTTTCAGCCCCTGAAAAACAGATGACAGACAGGTTTTACATAGAAGTAGGTTCTGCCCAGAGAAACCACCTGGGGGAAAGGATTTGCGGAGACACCTTTCTTTCTGAAAAGGTCAAGGAAGAAGGAAGGACGGTCATCGTACTTTCAGACGGGATGGGGCACGGCGTCAAAGCCAACCTTCTTGCTACCCTGACGGCTACCATGGCATTGAACTTCACCAAAGAGCACAAAGACGCACACAAAATCGCAGAGATTATCATGAACACCCTTCCGGTGTGCAGTGAACGTAAAATCAGCTATGCGACCTTTACCATTGTGGATATAGAAGAAGACGGGCAGACCACCATTTTGAATTATGACAATCCGGAAACCATCATCATGCGCGAAAAGGAGCATTATTATCCGGAATGGCAAAACATCACACTGGAAGACCCGGAACACAAAGATAAAGAGATCAGGGCCTGCACATTCAAAGCCCTGAAGGAAGACCGGATCGTACTGATGAGCGACGGTATCACCCAGTCAGGCCTTGGAAGGGGCAAATATCTTCTGGGATGGGGGCAGGAAAACGTGGAACAGGCCATTTACGATCAGGTCAACGAACAACCAGATATATCCGCTGTAAAACTTGCTTCGGTAATTACCAACCGGGCGCATGCCAACGATGGTTATCAGGCCAAGGACGACAGCAGTGTAGTGGTGATTTATTGCCGCGAACCACGTCGCCTTTTGTTGTCTTCCGGCCCCCCCTTCGAAAAGAAAAAAGACAAGGAACTGGCCAGGGTCGTGGAAAAATTCAACGGAAAAAAGATCATTTGTGGTGGCACCACTGCAGATATCGTTTCAAGAGAACTGGGCATACCCATAGAAGATACCCTGGAGTTTGATGATCCTGACCTTCCTCCCATCTCTCATATGGAAGGGATCGACCTGGTCACAGAAGGAATCCTCACCCTGAGCAAGACTGCAGGCATCCTGGAAAACTATTCGGCCCGGACTGAACTGGGTAAAGGACCGGCAGACAAAATTGTAAGGGAGATCCTGGAAAGTGACGAAATTCACATGCTTGCCGGTACCGCCATCAATGTGGCCCATCAGGACCCCAACCTTCCGGTTGAACTGGAGATCAGGCGGTCAGTCATCAAAAAAATTGCCCGCATCCTGGAGGAAAAGTTCCTGAAAGAAGTAAGCCTGAGATACATCTGACAGTTATCCCAAAACAGTATCTTTGCTTTACAACGAAGCTTTCCCGGCTATGGAATATGATTCTATTTATATGCAGCGATGCATAGAACTGGCAAGGACCGGTCTTGGGAAAACAGCGCCCAATCCCCTGGTGGGATCGGTGATCGTTTACAACAACCGGATCATTGGTGAAGGGTATCATCACAGGCATGGCGACCACCATGCCGAAGTCCGGGCAATTGCATCGGTCAAAAAAAGGGAGCTGCTGAAAGATTCCACCTTGTATGTCAACCTTGAACCCTGCTGTCATCATGGTAAAACCCCACCATGTACCGACCTGATCCTGCAATCAGGCATTCCGGAGGTGGTGATCGGCACAACCGACCCTTTTGATGAAGTGGCCGGTAAAGGAATTGCCAGGCTGCGCAGCAACGGATGCGATGTCAAAGTGGGGGTGCTGAAAGATAACTGCAGGATCCTCAACAAACGGTTTTTCACCTTCCACGAAAAAAAACGCCCTTATGTGATTCTGAAATGGGCAGAAACGGCAGATGGGTACATCGATACGGAAAGAATCCCGGGTTCTGTCAACCGTCCGACCTGGATTACCAGTGAGAAGCTTCGTATGCTGGTCCACAAATGGCGCACCGAAGAAGCCTCCATTATGGTCGGCACACAAACAGCAATGAAAGACAATCCCATGCTCAATGTGCGTGACTGGCATGGCCCCTCCCCTGTCCGACTGGTTACAGACAGATCCCTGAAGTTGCCCGGCACCTTGCATTTACTGGATCAAAGTCAGCCCACAGTCATTTTCAATGAATTGAAAGAGGAGCAGGAAAGTGAATTGCGGTATGTCAAAATCAATTTCAGAGAAAGACTGACTTCCCAGGTTATGGATTACCTTTATCAGAGGGGGGTTCAGTCCCTGCTGGTCGAGGGCGGACGTCAGTTGCTGCAAACCTTTATTGATGAGGGACAATGGGATGAGGCCAGGATCTTTACCGGCCGTCAGTTTTTCGGACAGGGAGTCCGTGCACCGGAGATCACTCCCTCACGACCCGTTTCCTATATTCCCGTGGGCAAGGAAAGCCTGCACCTGATTTTTAACCCGTAAGCACCACAGGGCATGCAAAACCAGGACTCTTACAAAACCATTAAAACCCTGTCAGAAGGGATTTACAAAGACAGGGGAAGCAAGTTTATCGCGCTTGCCTGGCCCATCAGCAGTGAAGATGAAGCGAAAGAACGTCTTGCTGAAGCAAAGAATACCTATCACGATGCCCGTCATCATTGCTATGCGTGGGTTCTCGGTTACCAACAGGAAAATTACCGGATAAACGACGACGGAGAACCCTCCGGTACCGCGGGAAAGCCGATTCACGGGCAGATTCTGTCTGCAGGGCTGACCAATATTCTGATCATCGTGGTGCGTTATTTTGGCGGGACCAAACTGGGCGTGAGGGGGCTGATCAATGCATACAGGGGTGCTGCCAAAGAAGCCATCGACAATGGCCGGATCCTGAAAAAAACCATCCGCAATCACTACCGCCTTTCGTTCGGTTACCCTGCAATGAACGACGTGATGCGCATCCTTAAGGAACACAACCTTCCGCAACACGATCATGACTTCCAGCTAAGCTGCACCCTGGATTTTTCTGTCAGGCTCAGTGAGGCAAAGAACATTGAAGCTCAGTTTGAAAAGCTCAGGGACGTGAGCATAAAGCTTCTTGATACCGTATGAAATAAGCCCATATTAAGACCAATTATAATTTATAATAATCCAATCTGCAGGGTTGTTTTTTATTGGAATATACCTTAATATTGTTAGCCATTGGTTTCCTCGAAACTTATAAATATGACGTTAAAGTACCGAATTGTTTCAATCGGTAGCAGTATTCTATTACTCTGCCTGTTGTGGGGCTGTCAGTCTTCACCGGAATTTTCCAGGGAAATTTCGGGGAGTGTCCTGGCTGTAGATAGCAACCTTGCTCCGCTAAAAGATCCTGCTGTGGATTCAATCATCGGCATCTACCGCAATGAACTTGAAACCGAAATGAATGAAGTGCTGGCTCATTCGGCACAACATATGGAAAAAGCCAGCCCTGAGGGCCTGCTGAATAACTTTGTGGCAGACCTGATCCTTGAACTGGGCGAGTCACTATACGATCCGGATGAGGGATCAGCCATCGATTTCTGTTTGCTGAATTACGGAGGATTGCGCACCAGCATCCCGGAAGGACCAGTTACACGTGGCAGGATTTTCGAACTGATGCCTTTTGAAAATGAGATGGTTGTAATCACGCTTTCTGCAGAGAAAACCAGGGAACTGTTTGATTACCTTGCTCTGGCAGACAGGGGCATGCCGGTTTCAGGCGTCAGGCTGAATGTCGGGGAAGACCGGAGCTGGGAAGCAGAAATCAGGGGCACCCCTTTCGAAGATCGCAAATACCGGGTACTGACATCCGATTACCTTGCCGGGGGTGGAGATAACATGACCTTTTTTCTTGACCCCCTGGATCAGAAATACCTGAATATGCGCATTCGTGATGCAATCATCCAATACCTGAAGCAGGCAGACAGTGAGGGAAGAAAAATTTCAGCAGAACTGGACGGAAGAATCAGTCAATAGTTTATTATGGGAGGCATGAACAGAAGACATTTCTTAAAAACACTCGGAGTTGCAAGTGCCACGGCCCTTGCCTTTCCTGCCCTGGCCCTGCGCGGGCAGGGGCGTAAAAGACTTCGCATCCTGCATACAAATGATACCCACAGCCGCCTGGAACCCTACCCCGCCGACGACCCGAATTACCCGGGTATGGGCGGATATGCCCGCCGGGCTTCAATGATTCGGAGTGCCCGCGAAGAAAATGAAAACCTGCTCCTGCTCGATGCAGGCGATATCTTCCAGGGAACCCCTTATTATAATCTATACAACGGGGAACCCGAGCTCAGGTTGATGAGTAAAATGGGATACGATGCGGCTGCATTTGGCAATCATGAATTTGACAATGGACTGGATGGTTTTGCGGAGGTTCGGCACCACGCCACCTTTCCTTTTCTGGCTGCCAATTATGACTTTAGCCAGACCGTCCTGGACGGCAAGGTTGATGCTTATAAGGTTTTGAACAAAGGAGGTCTGACCATTGGTATATACGGCCTTGGGATTGAATTTGAAGGCCTTGTGAGCCGGTCTCTTTATGGCGACACCAAATACCTCGATCCAATAGAAAAGGCCAGGGAAATTGAAAGCTTGCTGCATAACCAGTACCGTTGCCAACTTATCATTTGCCTTTCGCATCTCGGATACCGATACAGCGACAAGAAAGTGAGCGACAGGGTGATTGCGTCCCACACCAGCCATACAGATATCATCATTGGAGGACATACCCATAGTTTACTGGATCCCGCGGTTCAAACAGAAAATCAGGAAGGAAAATTGACAACCATTGGGCAGGCCGGTTACGGAGGCACTTATCTAGGTTCCATGTTGGTTTATTATGATGAAGCGGAGGGAGAAAAATTCATCGAATCGAATACAACAAAAATTTAGAATATACAAGGGCAAAAACATTTTTTTATTCACTTTTTTTGGGCAAATTTTGTTGATAAATTCCTCTCGAAACAAGCTTTTTTCCTAAGCCTTGAGGATCAAGCCCGAACATCTGCTTAATCACATAGTAAAACCAGAACAACGAATGGAGAAAAGATACGAAAAGGTTTGGATGGGTTGTTTGGAAGTTATCAAGGACAACATAAGTCCCAATAGCTTCAATACCTGGTTTGCTCCCATAAAACCGGTTCGTCTGAATAACAATGTGCTTACACTCCAGGTTCCCAGCCAGTTTTTCTACGAATGGCTTGAGGAACATTATATTGATTTGCTGAAAAAAACCATCAAAAAAGAACTTGGTCCGGAAGGGCGCCTGGAGTACAGTATTGTGATGGACAATACCCTAAATGCAAGCCAGACCCAGCCTTATACCGTACATGCCCCCACCCTCAATAAAAAAGCCCTGAAAAATCCACCCATCAATATGCCGGTGGATCTCAGCAATAATAAAACCAAAGACAGGTCCGTACCCAATCCTTTCGTGATTCCCGGTCTGAAAAAACTGAATGTTCATCCGCAGCTTATTGATTCATACAACTTTGATAACTTCATTCAGGGAGATTGCAACCGTTTGGCAAGAAGTGCAGGATTGGCGGTCGGGCAAAACCCGGGGAAAACATCTTTTAACCCTTTATTGATCTACAGCTCCAACGGCCTTGGAAAAACCCACCTGGGCCACGCCATCGGCATTGAGGTGAAGAACCTCTACCCCGAAAAAACAGTACTGTATGTAACAGCCGAACAATTTACCAACCAGTTCATTGATTCGATCCGCAATGGCAATCAGAACGATTTTGTCCACTTTTACCACATGATTGATGTGCTGATTATGGATGACATTCATTGCCTGGCCGGCAAGCCTAAAACCCAGGATGTTTTTTTTCACATTTTCAATCAGCTGCATCAAAACGGAAAACAGATTGTAATTACCAGCGACACCCCACCCGTTGAAATGAGCGGAATCGAGCCCCGGCTGCTGTCAAGGTTCAAATGGGGTTTATCTGCAGACCTGCAGGTACCTGACTTTGAAACGCGCATTGCCATATTGCAGAAGAAGATTTTCAATGACGGGGTGGACATGCCCGGGGAGGTTCTTGAACTGATCAGCTCCAAAATCGACACCAATATCCGCGAAATGGAAGGTGCACTGATATCCATCCTTGCGCAGTCTTCCATGAACAGAAAAGACATTACACTAGAGCTCGCTTCCCAGGTAATCGATAAGTTCGTTAAAAAGGCACCGAAAGAGATTACCATTGATTATATTCAGCAGGCAATCTGCAATTACTTTGAGATTCCCATGGAAAAGCTCAAGTCCAAAAGCAGGAAAAGAGAAACAGTTCAGGCCAGACAACTGGCCATGTATTTCTCCAAGTTGTACACAAAATCATCACTGGCCGTAATCGGGAACAAATGCGGGAACAAAGACCATGCAACAGTTCTTCATGCCTGTAAAACCGTAAAGAACCTGGTGGATACCGACAAAAATTTCAAAAAACATGTGGAGGAGCTTGACGGCATTTTGTCCATGACTTAAAAGTTTTTTTGCGTTCAGATTCATATCTTTGCCCCCGGAAAAGGACTTTCGGGGGTTTTTTATTTTAAAATGATTGGAAATGAAAATTTTAATGGTCTGTTTGGGAAATATTTGCCGGTCACCGCTTGCAGAGGGCATTATGAATGAAAAATTCAAAAAGCATGGGGTTCAGGCCAGCGCAGACTCTGCAGGAACAGCTGCCTATCATGTGGGAGAACCACCGGATGAAAGATCCAGGGAAGTGGCCGCCAAATATGGGATTGACATTTCAGGGCAACGGGCAAGGCAATTCCAGGTCAGTGATTTTGACAATTTCGACAAAATATACGCCATGGACAGCCAGAACCTCAGCAACATCGCTGCCCTGGCGCGGGATGATAAAGATCTTGGCAAAGTAGAGATGATTCTCAATGAGGTTTACCCGGGTGAAGACCGCGAAGTACCGGATCCTTATTACGGGGGGAAGAACGGTTTTGAAAAAGTATACCAGATGCTGGACGAAGCCTGTGAAAAGATTGTTCGGGGCTGAAGGCGCTGACGGCGCTGCGCGCCGGTTGTTGGTTAACGGCGCTTCGCGCCTTGGTTGTTGGTTCTCATGGGATGAGAGCATTGGCGGTAGCCCGTAAACCGTGGCCGAAGCCAAATGGTTGTTGGTTCTCATGGGCCGTGTGATGGGGAAGTTGCCAATGGTTTGGGAAACGGGCCGGGAGGTTGTTGGTTGGTCGGGGCTGCGCGCCTTCAATTGTTGGTTGAATGGACCCTTGTGGGTCACTATTATAGACCATATTTTGCCCCCTGCGGGGTCACATGTCACTATGAAGCCAGGTAAAAATGATATTCTGCGAGTCAGGGAGGTAATCGGGCCTTACGTGCACCGGACGCCGGTATACACATGTCAGGCCCTTAACAGGATTACCGGTAGTGAGTTGTTTTTTAAATGTGAAAACTTTCAGAAGGGAGGAGCTTTTAAATTCCGGGGGGCTTCACATGCCGTAATGACTTTATCTCCGGAGGATGCAAAGCGCGGTGTAGCAACACATTCATCAGGCAATCATGCTCAGGCACTGTCACTTGCAGCAAGGATGCGGGGGATTCAGGCCCATATTGTAATGCCGGAAACAGCCCCCGGCATCAAAGTGGCTGCGGTTGAATCTTACGGGGGGCAAATCACTTTTTGCCGGCCGACACTGGCAGACAGAGAAGCTACGCTGGAAAGGATCATAAAGGAAACAGGTGCCGTGGAAGTCCACCCTTACAATGATTACCGCATTATTGCCGGGCAGGCAACAGCAGCGGCCGAACTATTGGAAGAATGCAAAAACATGGATTGCCTGATCACTCCTGTGGGAGGCGGTGGATTACTGAGCGGCAGTATTTTAAGCACGATTTATTTCTCAGAGGTAACAAAAGTTTACGGAGCTGAACCCGAGCAGGCCAATGACGCCTGGCAATCTTTCCGCGAAAAAAAACTGATTCCGGTCCGAAACCCGCAGACCATTGCAGATGGATTACGCACATCTTTGGGTAGTCGCACTTTTCCCATTATCATGGATGGAGCAGAGGACATCCTCACCACATCTGAAGCACGAATTATCGAAGCCATGCAGCTCATTTGGGAAAGAATGAAGATCATTGTTGAACCAAGCGCTGCGGTTCCCCTCGCAGCAATTCTGGATCACCCTGATGTTTTTGCCGGAAAAAAAACTGGTTTGGTTCTTTCAGGGGGCAATGTGGATCTGCATCGCCTTCCCTGGTCTGAACAAGTTTCGTAATTGTTGAAATACCTTCGTTGTATCTGTAAAGCCGGGAATGGATCATTCTCACATACAAAATAAGTCACGGATCCGGACAAGATTCAGGAAGATGTAATATACCCAGGTTCATGAAAAAAGCAACAGCCACTCTTTTTTTAATTCCCTCTTCGCTCGGAGAAGAGCAACTTTCTACAGTCTGGCCGGAAGGAAACACCTTGGTATTGAACAAACTACGGATTTTTATTGTGGAAAACCTCCGTACTGCCCGGCGTTTCCTGAAACAAGCCGGGTATAGCCATCCGATCGACGATACCACATTTTTTTTACTGAACAAACATACCTCAGCTGAAGAGTACAGCCGTTTCCTGCAACCGGCCCTGACGGGAAATTCAATTGGTTTATTATCTGAGGCAGGTTGTCCGTGTATTGCCGATCCGGGCCAGGTCATTGTTCAACGTGCCCACGAACTGGGGGTTCAGGTCAAACCACTGACCGGGCCAAGCTCCATCATGCTGGCTTTGATGGGCTCAGGGATGAACGGCCAGCATTTTCAATTTCATGGTTACCTGCCCATTCACAAAGAAGCCCGCGATAAAAAAATCAAGGAACTGGAATCGGAAAGCCAGCGAACCGGCACCACGCAAATATTCATGGAAGCCCCTTACAGAAACAATTCGCTGGCAGAAAGCATACTCAGGTTATGCAAAGCGGGTACCCGCCTGTGTGTGGCAGCTGACCTTACCATGCCGGAAGAATACATTCAAACAAAAACCATTGGCAGCTGGCGCAAAGAAAAAATGACCAACCTCCATAAGAGGCCGGCCATTTTCCTCATCCATGCCGGTAAGAACCAGGACCAGTACCAAAAGTAAACCGGACTAAAAATCTACCGGAATCATTTCGGGATTAAAGTTTTTTGCGGTAGGCAAAGACCATAAAGCCTATACCTGCAAGTATGGCCGGTATGCTCAGTATCTGCCCCATGTTCAGCAGCATCTCTTCCTCAAACGGAGATTGGGGTTCTTTTATAAACTCCACAAGAAACCTGGCAGTGAACATAAATAAGGCAAAGAAACCGGTGAAAAACCCCACTGGTACTTTTGTGCGCTTTCTGATGTATATCCATCCCAGGGAAATAAACAAGACCAGATAGGCCAGACCCTCATAAATCTGGGTCGGATGCTTGGGCACCTCTTCTCCCCTGGCTTCAAAAATAAACCCCCATGGCAGGCTGGTTTCCACACCATAAATCTCGGAATTCATTAAATTTCCCATC
>PWIY01000321.1 GCA_003560215.1 Bacteroidales bacterium
CCCCCAGAGGGACGGTGCCCCTTATGTCAGTGAACGCTGGCTCACGGGAACCGTCCCTCTGGGGGCAAAAGATTTTGAGGTCAGGGGCTCCATGGCCGACCCCCCGGCATTTATGGCTGAAAGTTTTCGCCGGCACCTTTTCACAAATGGAATAGAAGTAAGCGGAACCGGTACTTCTTATCGACTGTCAGCCACCAGTGGAATTGAAACCTCAGATGACAGAAACAAGCTTTCTACATGGTTCTCCCCTCCCCTTTACGAGATTATTTTCCGGACGAACCTCGCAAGTGTGAACACCTATGCGGAAAACCTGCTTAAAACCATCGGCCTGCAAAGCAACAGGCAGGGATCAACCGCAGCAGGCCTTGAGGTGCTTGATGAATACTGGGACAAAAAAGGTCTGGATACCGACTCCTGGATACTGTATGACGGCAGCGGATTATCTCCTTCGAACAGACTTAGCAGCCATCATCTGATGACAATTCTGCAGGAAGCCTCAGCCCATCCATCCTTCAGTGTCCTCATCCAGTCTTTGCCCCTGGCCGGTTACAGCGGAGCTTTGGAAAACTGGTTCCGGGGAACCAGGTCTGAAGGCTTACTGAGGGCCAAAAGCGGGTATCTCAGTGGCGCCAGGGGCTATGCCGGTTATACCACCATGGAGAATGGCAATATGGCGGCATTTGTCATACTGGCCAACGACTATCAGGGCACCCCGGTTGCCATGAGAACCAGCATGTTAAACCTTATGCATGCCATTACCCTGCACAACGGGAGCAGCCTCTGATTTTTTTTATATATGCCCGAATTCCGAATATTATTATAATTTAGCAGGCAAACAAGGCATATTGTATAATCATAAAATCCTTTAATCATGCAGCAAATAAATTGGGGAAAGCTTCCTTTCGGATACTTTCAGACTGACTACAATGTAAGATGTTATAACCGCAACGGCCAGTGGGGAGAAATAGAAGTATCCTCCTCTCCGCACATCAATATCCACATGGCAGCCACCTGCCTCCACTACGGGCAGGAAGCCTTTGAGGGCATGAAGGCTTACCGGGGGAAAGACGGGAAAATCCGGCTGTTCCGCTGGGAGGAAAATGCAAAGCGAATGCAACGGTCTGCGGATGGCATCCTCATGTCAAGGGTGCCTGAAGAACTGTTCCATAAAATGGTAACCCGGGCAGTAAAACTAAATGAATCCTATGTGCCACCCCACGGAACCGGAGCAGCCCTTTACATCCGGCCGCTTCTGATCGGAACAGGCGTGCAGGTTGGTGTAAAACCAGCCGATGAATACCTGTTTATGGTTTTCGTCGGACCGGTAGGCCCCTATTTCAAGGAAGGATTCAACCCGGTCAGCATGCAGATTGTGCGCGACATGGATCGTGCAGCTCCGCAGGGAACCGGACACATCAAGGTTGGCGGAAATTATGCCGGAAGCCTCCGGGCTTCAAAAAGGGCCCAGGAAGAAGGTTATGCTGCCGTATTATTCCTGGAAGCCAAAGAGAAGAAGTACATCGATGAAGCCGGCCCGGCCAACTTCTTTGGAATCAAAAACAACACATACATAACCCCCAAGTCCGATTCCATCCTGCCTTCCATTACCAACATGAGCCTGATGCAAATTGCGGAAGACATGGGCATGAAGGTGGAGCGGAGAGAAGTTCCGGTGGAAGAACTTGAGACTTTTGAAGAAGCTGGTGCCTGCGGAACAGCTGCGATTATTTCGCCGATCGGAAAAATCGTTGACAGAGAATCCGGTAAAGAATACAACCTCACCGAGAACGGAAAAGCAGGCCCCGTATCCACAAAGCTATTCAACAAACTTCAGGGGATACAGTACGGAGATGAACCCGATCCGCACGGATGGGTCAGCATCATTGAATAATCGCCCGGAAACGGGTTTTTATTGGTTGAGCGTAAGACTGAGGGCAGGTGGGTGGGATAAATCAGTCAGGCACATTTAGCCAGTCATTGTTTTCGTATGATCATCAGGCCGATGATGGTAAATAGACCATTGAGCAGCAGTATTTCAAATCCAAACTGATACCCTCCCAGCAACTGTTCAGAAAAAATACTTAACAAATAGCTGAGTAAGGGCGACAGCAAAGCCACGACCGGCACATACCTGTCTTTCAACTCCCATTTCGTATACAACCCCACAAAGTACAACCCCAGGAGAGGCCCGTAGGTATAACCCGCAATGGTAAATAATTTACTGATCAGCGCTTCGTCGTTGATGGCCCCGTATCCCATAATAATCAGCATCACAATCAGGGCGAACACCACATGCACCCTGTAACGCACCCGCTGAATTTTCTCTTCTGTCATCCCGGGTTTTCGCCTGAGCCCGAGAAAGTCTATACAAAAAACTGTGGTGAGGGCTGTGAGGGTTCCGTCGGCGCTGGAGTAAGCTGCAGAAATCAATCCGAAGAAAAATGCGAGGCCTGCCGCCACCCCAAGATAATTCAGTGCGATGGTCGGGAAAAGCTCATCGGAAGTCTGATCCGGGCCAAGTGTCAGCCCAACCTCACCGGCATAGATCCACAGCACCGCCCCCAGAAATAAAAACAGCAGATTGATGGGAATCAGGACAAACCCGAAAGTCAGGACATTTTTCTGTGCATCCCGGAGATTTCTGCAACTCAGGTTTTTCTGCATCATGTCCTGGTCAAGGCCTGTCATCACAATGGTAATGAACATACCGGAAAAAAACTGTTTGAGGAAGAACCTCGGATCGGTATAGTCAAGTACAAATAAATGGGTGAACCCCCTTTCACTGGCCTCGGAAGCAAGCGCACCCACACCCATCCCAAGTTGCCTTGATATCAGCACAACACTCAGAATAACCGCGGTAATCATAAAGGTAGTCTGGAGTGTATCTGTCCAGACAATTGTTTTGATCCCTCCCCTGAAGGTGTAAAGAAAAATAAGAACCATGAACAGGCTTACCGTGATCCCCAGGGGGATTCCCCATGCATCAAAAACGAAACGCTGCAGCACGATCACCACCAGAAACATGCGGAACGAGGTACCGATCAGCCGGGAAATGATGAAATAGAATGACCCTGTTTTATAGGATGCAAACCCGAAACGTTTTTCCAGATAGGTGTAGATGGATGTGAGGTTCATCCTGTAGTACATCGGGAGCAGCACTTTGGCGATCACCGTATAACCGGCGATGTAGCCAAAAACAAGCACCATATAGGAAAATTGTTCATCTTTCACCAATCCGGGAACCGACATGAAGGTCACACCTGAAAGTGTGGCACCGATCATGCCGTAGGCAACCACATACCATGGCGAATTCCGGTTTCCGAGAAAGTAAGCTTCGTTATTCACTTTCCGGCGGACTGTCAGCCTGGAGATCAAAAAGATCAGGGATGTGTATACCAGGAAGGAAAACAATATCAGATAAGGACTCATATACCCTGTCGGTTAACTTTGCAGCGGCAAAAATAGCCAAAGATTTTGTCTTTTGCGCAGGCAATTATTATTAACTTTGGCTGTCCGCCACGAACCATTTAGATACCGCAAAACACATTGCACGTTTTGGAAACCTATTCCTCAAAATTATTGCAATCTGCAGTTGAAGAATTTTCAAAACTGCCGGGCATCGGAAAGAAAACAGCTCTGAGGCTGGTACTTCACATGCTCAGGCAGGATACTGAATCCGTGGAACGTTTTTCCGATTCACTGACCCGCCTGAGCCGGGAAGTTAAATACTGCCGTGAATGCCACAATATTTCAGACCACAGCCTGTGCGAAATTTGCAGTTCTTCGCGCCGCGATCCTTCCATTGTGTGTGTTGTTGAAGACATAAGGGATGTGGTGGCCATAGAAAACACCGGGCAGTTTCACGGCCGTTATCATGTGCTTGGTGGCATTATATCACCCATGGAAGGTATCGGCCCGGCAGACCTGACCATTGATGCCCTGGAAAAAAGAATCGCAGGCAATGCTGACATCCGCGAAGTAATTCTCGCCCTCAGCACCACCATGGAAGGAGATACCACAGGTTTTTACCTTTACAGGAAGTTACAGCCATATAACCTGAATATATCGGTAATCGCCCGCGGGGTTGCCATTGGTGATGAGCTGGAATACGCGGATGAGATCACCCTCGGGCGCTCCATCATTCATCGCACCGCCTACGACCTGACAACCGCTAAATAAGGCCTATGCTGCTGTCTGTAGTAATCGTCAGTTACAACGTTCAATACTTTCTCGAACAATGCCTTCATTCGGTATTCAAGTCAGGAGAAGGGATTCGCATGGAGGTATTCGTGGTTGACAATCACTCCGCCGACGGATCCGTGGAAATGGTGCGAAAAAAGTTCCCGGAAGTTAAGCTCATCGCCAACAAAAAGAACCTTGGCTTCAGTAAAGCCAACAACCAGGCCATCAGGAAAGCCGCCGGACGCTATATATTGCTGCTCAATCCGGATACGGTTGTAGAAGACAACACACTGCCAAAAGTGGTTGATTTTATGGAGCAGCATCCGGAAGCCGGAGGGCTTGGGGTGAAAATGCTGGACGGCCGCGGAAAATTCCTCCCCGAATCCAAGAGAGGCTTGCCCACTCCGGGGGTGGCATTCTGTAAAATATCTGGATTATCAGGCCTTTTCCCAAAATCAAAAATTTTCGGAAAATACCACCTGGGCTATCTTGACAATGATCAGACACACCAGGTTGAAGTACTGTCGGGTGCATTCATGCTGCTGCGAAAGGAGGCCCTGGATCGTTCCGGGCTCCTGGACGAGGATTTTTTCATGTATGGTGAAGACATTGACCTTTCATACAGGCTGGAAAAAGCGGGGTACCGGAATTACTACTATCCGGAAGCACGCATTATTCATTACAAGGGGGAAAGCACAAAAAAAAGCAGCATCAATTATGTCATGGTCTTTTACAAGGCCATGGTCATATTTGCCAGGAAGCATTTTTCCCGTAAACATGCCAGTTTTTTTTCCCTGCTGATCAACATGGCCATCTACCTGCGGGCCATGATCGCAATTGTATCACGTTTTACAAAACGCATTTTCTGGCCGGCGCTGGACGCCGCCATTATTTACGGAGGATTCTTTTACCTGACAAATTACTGGGGGCACCAGATGTTTGCTGCCGACGCCACCTATTATCCGCCAGGGTTCATGTACCTGATGGTTCCTGCATACATCATGATCTGGCTGTCGGCTGTTTATATCAGCGGGGGGTATGACCGTCCTTCCGGTCTGTTCCGGATCATCCGCGGGATCGGACTTGGCACAGTCGCCATTCTTGTCATTTACGCATTGCTGCCCATCCATCTGAGGTATTCCAGGGCACTGATCCTGCTTGGCAGTGTCTGGGCCCTTTTTTCCATGTCGGCTACCCGAACTGTTTACAACCTGATCAAACACAAAAGCCTTCATCCGGGCAAACCGGGAAACAAAAGGGTGATTGTGGTCGGTAAAGGCAAAGAAGCCGGCCGGATCTTCCAGATGCTCCGGCAGGGAGGGCAGACTTCTTTCATGGGGCTGGTCAGCCCTGATGAGGAACTACCCGAAAGCGAGGGATTTTTGGGAACCGTGGATCAGCTTGAAGACATCGCTGTCATTTACCAGGTCAACGAAGTAATTTTCTGTGCCGGAGACATTTCTTCCCGGGCAATCATCAATACAATGTCCGGATTGCAGAACAAACAACTGAACTTCAAAATAGCCCCGCCCGAAAGTCTTTACATCATCGGCAGCAACAGCATTGAACCCTTCGGCGATTTATTCACCATCAATGTGAACTCCGTTCACCTGCCTGCCAACAGACGGAACAAGAGGATATTCGATTTCTCTTTTGCCCTGCTTTTGCTGCTTACTTTTCCGTTCCACCTGATTTTTCAGCGGCACAGATGGGGTTTTCTTACCAACCTTGTCTATGTGATTGCGGGTAAAATTTCCTGGGTAGGCTATCATGCATCACCCGGCAGGGATAAACTGCCGGCACTGAAACCGGGGGTTCTTGCTCCGGGCGACATGATCCGGAATCAACCCCTTGAGGAGAATACCCGTGATAACCTGAACAGCCTGTATGCAAAGGATTACAAAGTCGAAAATGACCTCCACATCTGCATCACCAAATACAGCTTCCTCGGACAACCACCCCGCAATTACTGACCTGTAAAACAATATCGGGAATGATCTGTCAAACCTTTTTGTCTTTATGTTGTTTGAATGTCAGGAATACATTGGACCAACCAGAAAATATTTAACATATGGCAACCTTCGAATTAAAGATGCCCAAACTGGGCGAGAGCATTACCGAGGCAACAATTACCAAGTGGTTAAAAAATACAGGAGACTCCATCGAACTGGATGAGCCGGTCGTTGAACTGTCAACCGACAAGGTAGACTCAGAAATCCCCAGTCCTGTCGAAGGTGTTTTAAAAGAACAACTATTCAGCGAAGGAGATACCGTTGAGGTAGATACGGTAATCGCCATAATCGAAATGGAAAGGGAAGATGAAGCTGATGATGCATCCCCTGTTGAAGAGAAAGAGGAATCGGGTGCAGATAAAAACCGGCAGGAAGATCAAAAAGCCGAAGAGCAGGAGCAGTCGTCCGGAGAAGAAAAAGCCGCCGGTGAAGAAAAAACCGCCGGTGAAGAAAAAGCCGCCAGTGAAGTCAGTGACCCTGAACAGACAGAAAGTACGAGGTTCTATTCACCGCTGGTGAGGAATATTGCGAAAGAGGAAAAAATCTCCATGAAAGAGCTGGAGCAGATCCCCGGAAGCGGTAAAAACAACCGGCTTACCAAGGAGGATCTCCTTGCCTGGCTGAAAGACCGGACGGAAAAACCTGCACCCCAAAAAGATGAGGTTGCCCCGGCTGCTTCTGACAGGCCATCAGATAAGGCTGCTGCTGCCAAAAGCCCGTCAAAGATCCCTGTGGGTGAGAAAGACGAAGTGGTTGAAATGGACCGGATGCGGAAGCTCATTGCCGAACACATGGTGCAATCCAGAGATACGTCCGTCCATATCACTTTATTCAGGGAAGTGGACATGACCCCTGTTGTCAGGTGGCGCAGCAGGCAAAAAGAAATACTTCAGGAAAGAGAACAGGAGAAACTTACGTTTACCCCTATTTTCATCGAAGCCATTGCCAAAGCCCTGCGTGATTATCCGATGATGAACGTATCGCTGGACGGTCAAAAAATCATCAAACGAAAAAACATCAACGTGGGGATGGCTGCAGCCCTGCCCGATGGCAACCTGATCGTACCTGTCATAAAAAATGCCGGAGACAAAAGCCTTTTGGGGCTTACCAAAGAAGTCAATGACCTTGCCTCACGTGCCAGGGGGAACAAACTCAAACCCGATGAAATTCAGGGTGGCACGTTCACCCTCACCAATTTCGGTACTTTTGGCGCCACCATGGGCACCCCCATCATCAATCAGCCCCAGGTGGGGATCCTTGGCGTAGGTCTGATCGAAAAGAAACCCGTTGTGGTGGAAACCCCTGATGGTGACAGCATTGGCATCCGTCACCGGATGATTCTCTCTCTGGCTTGTGATCACCGGATTGTGGACGGGGCTTTGGGAGGAATGTTTCTGCAAAGAGTGGCCGAATACCTGGAAGATTTTGACACCCGGCAAACCATCTGATCCCTGAATAAGGGCATCAGGGAATTACGGCCCGTATTGATTCCTTCACATCTCGGTTCATCGCGCACGGCCTTTGGTTTAAACACGGCCTTTGGTTTAAACACGGCCTTTGGTTTCAACACAGCCCTTGGTTTCAACACAGCCTTTGGTTTCAATCAGGCATGCGGGCGCTCCGGAGGGTATTTATACCGTCCGGGCCATGCAGGTTCTCTCCGCAGCAAGATTTGTTGTACCTTCGCAGAAAACTTACCTGTTCATTCAAAACAACAAATACAACATGGAGTTAAATCTCACCAGGCCCATTGCCTTTTTCGATCTGGAAACAACAGGAACCAACGTGGTAAAGGATCGCATTGTGGAGATCAGCATTTTTAAAGTACTGCCCAACAACCACACAGAATCGCTTACCAGGCTGGTTAACCCGACCATTCCCATTTCGCCCGAATCAACCGCAGTTCATGGGATCAAAGATGAAGACGTGGCCGATGCCCCGACCTTTGCCCAGCTGGCACCCACCCTTGAAAAGTTTCTGGAAAACTGTGACCTGGCCGGCTACAACTCCAACAGATTCGATGTGCCCATGCTGATTGAGGAGTTTTTACGCTGCGGCATTCAGTTTGACATCAAAAAGCGCCGGCTTGTGGACGTCCAGAATATTTTCCATAAAATGGAACCACGCAACCTGAGGGCGGCCTATCGGTTTTACTGCGGGAAAGATCTTACAGATGCCCATGCAGCTGAGGCAGACACCAGGGCCACCTATGAAATCCTGCTTGCCCAGATCAGGCATTATGAGGGGGTTGAATATGAAGATAAAGACGGCCGCGTAACCAGGCCTGTAAAAAATGACATTCAGGCATTGTATGAGTTTTCCTACAATCATAACAATGCCGATCTTTCCGGCCACATCGGTTACAACAAAAAAGGAAAGGAAATTTTCAATTTCGGCAAGTACAAAGGAAAAGAGGTGGAGGAAGTGTTTAAAAAAGAGGCCCAGTATTTTGACTGGATGATGAAAGCAGACTTCCCCCTTTCCACAAAAAATACCATACAGTCGGTCATACTGCGGGGATTTGACAAGGGAAATGCCATCCTGAAAGATCAATAGCAGGCATGAAGATCATCTGCATTTCAGGGAACTACCCTGTACCGGCCAACAGCAAAGTGAAGGGTTTCTCAGGACCTCCCCGCATGTACCTGAAGCCGGAAACTGCACTTATCAGAGGCAGGATGCCCTTTTTTCTTCCCGGGTTCTCAGGCCGGATACATGCAGGGGCCGAACTGGCGGTTCGAATCGGGAAGCTGGGAAAAAACATTCTTCCCCGCTTTGCCCACACTTATTACAGTGAAATCGGACTGGCGGTCAATTTTACCGCCACTGATCATCTTCAAATGTGTATCAGGGAGGGGAAGCCCTGGGATGAAGCTACCTCTTTTGACGGGTCGCTGAAGCTATCGAATTTCATTCCGTTGCATGACCTTCCCGATCCGGACAACATCAGCTTTTCACTGGATTGCACAGGGGATAAAAAACAAGAGGGTCAGAGCAGTCAGATGATCATGCCATTGAGTCAGCTCATAGCCCATGTCTCTTCATTCGTAACCCTTAAAATCGGGGATTACCTGTTAACAGGTTCTCCTCCGGGTTGTTTGCAGGTCAGACCGGAAGACAGACTGGAGGGCTGGATTGCCGGGGAAAAAACCATTTCAATCACCATCAAATAACCATCCTACCACACAATTGTGTACTTTTGCAACAACCAATTAACCAACAACCAAGGGGGCGAAGCCCCCGTTAACCAAAGTGGCGTCAGCCACAACTAACTAACAGGCGCGACAGCGCCGAAACCAACAACCGGAGGCGCGCAGCGCCGACCAAACCGCATATACTTCTTTACCTTGCGTACATTGTCTTCA
>PWIY01000165.1 GCA_003560215.1 Bacteroidales bacterium
AATACCATTTACGTCAGAAAGTTGCTGGATGAAGTACCTGTGAATTAGTTTTGTTCACAAACACAATCTTTCATGTATCCGGAAAGCCAGATTTTGTATAAACGCTATGCCAGGGCTTTGCTAATGCTTGCTGAAGATAACGGGATTTTGGAGCAGTCTTATGCCGACATGAAACTGGCGGATGTGATTTTGAATGGGCATAAGGAGCTGTCTGTCAGTCTTAAAAGCCCCGTGGTCCGCGTTGGAAAAAAGCAAAATGTAATCAGGCGATTGTTTGAGGGGCGGATTGAACCCCTGATTCTGCAGTTTATGCTCATCATTGTAAGGAAGCAGCGGGGCAACATTCTGGGAGGTATTGCTTCCTCCTATCGTGATGTGTATAAAAAGCATCTGGGTATTGAGACAGTCAGGATCATAACTGCCCAGCCTCTGGATGAAAACCTCAGGGAACGGGCGCTGGCGGCTGCAAAAAAACTCACACCCTATACCATCGAATTTGACGAATCCATTGACCCCGACATTATTGGCGGCTTTATCCTGTTTCTGGGAGACAAACGCTACGATGCCAGTGTCAGAAACAGGCTCAATCAGGCTAAAAAACACCTTGGGCTGAAAAATTCGCATTCATATGACTGAAATTAAACCTTCTGAGATATCGGCCATATTGCGGCAGGAGATGGCCGGTTTTACCATGGAAACCGAGCTGGAGGAAACCGGAATCGTGCTGCAGGTCGGTGACGGGATTGCCCGGGTTTACGGCCTGGCCAATGCCTGGTCGGGTGAAATGGTTGCCTGCAATGATTCAGGGCTTACCGGGGTGGTGCTCAATTTGGAGGAAGACAATGCCGGTGTGGTTCTTCTGGGCGATTCCCGCGGACTCAGGGAGGGAGATGTGGTGAAACGAACGGGCCGGATCGTTTCCGTAAAAACCGCGGAATCCATGACCGGAAGGGTGGTGAATACACTTGGGGAGCCCATAGACGGTGAAGGAGAGCTTGAAGGTCCTTTTTTTGAGATGCCCCTGGAACGCCGGGCACCCGAGGTGATTTACCGTCAACCGGTAAATGAACCCCTGCATACGGGGATTAAGGCCATAGACGCCATGATCCCCATAGGGCGCGGGCAGCGGGAGCTGATCATTGGCGACCGGCAGACCGGGAAAACAGCCCTGGCCCTGGATACAATCATCAATCAGCGCCGTTTTTATGAAAAAGGGGAGCCGGTTTATTGTATTTACGTCGCCATCGGGCAAAAAGGATCATCGGTGGCCAATACAGTGAATTACCTGAAGCAATACGGGGCCATGGATTATACGGTGGTGGTTTCGGCCACAGCCAGCGATCCTGCTGCCATGCAGTTTTACGCCCCCTTTGCCGGCATGGCGATCGGTGAGTTCTTCCGTGATACTGGGCGGCATGCCCTGGTGGTATTTGATGACCTGTCAAAGCAGGCGGTATCTTACAGGGAGGTCTCCCTTTTGCTGCGCCGCCCCCCCGGCCGTGATGCTTTCCCGGGTGATATCTTTTTCCTGCATTCCAGGCTGCTTGAGCGTGCCTCGAAGATCATTGCTTCTGATGAAATTGCGGCTCAAATGAATGATATTCCTGAGTCTGTAAGGCCTATGGTCAAAGGAGGTGGGTCACTGACCGCAGTGCCGATCGTTGAGTCACAGGCAGGAGATGTTTCGGCATACATTCTGACCAATGTGATTTCCATTACTGACGGTCAGATCTTCCTGGAAACGCATCTTTTCAATGCAGGCATCCGTCCTGCGATCAATGTGGGGGTTTCAGTCAGCCGTGTGGGGGGGAATGCCCAGATGAGAACCATGAAAAAAGTGGCTGGTACCCTGAAAATTGACCAGGCCCAGTACAGGGAGCTCGAGGCTTTTGCCCGTTTTGGTACTGATCTGGATCCGGAAACCAGGCGGATTCTTGATAAAGGGGCCAGGAATGTCCGTGTGCTGAAACAGGTTCAGTTCGCCCCGATGCCCGTGTCGGAGCAGATTGCCGTGTTGTATTGCGGTACAAAGGGGCTCATGATGGATATTCCAGTTGAAAAAGTTGAGCAGTTTGAGAAAGACCTCCTTGCCCTTTTGCATGAAAAGTATTCAGACCTCCTGGAGCAATTGGAAAATGATGTGCTGGACAAGGACGGCGAAACGGCCCTCAGGGAGGCGGTAACAGTGGTCAAAGGAGGGATGTTTTCGCAGCAGCAGAGCGAATCCGTCCCTGCAGCCGGAGAAGCTTCACCTGAAAAAGAAAACGACAATACCTGATAGTTATGGCCAGTCTGAAGGAGCTGCGTATCCGGATCGCTACCATTCGGTCGACAAGGAAAGTGACCGGATCCATGAAGCTCGTGGCTGCATCCAAATTGCGTGGTGTGCAGGAACACATGCTGAGCCTTCGTGACTATGCGGAAAAATTACGTCAGGTATTGGGCGAAGTGGTCATCCGGCTTCCTTCACGCCATCGTCATCCTTTCATGCGGCCGGGAGCAGCCGGGTCTGTGCTGCTGATCTGTGTGGGCTCCGACAAAGGCCTTTGCGGCACCTATAACCTGATGGTTATCAGGGAGACATTGAAGCAGATGAATGAACTGCAGGAGGAAGGCTACAGGGTCAGGTTGATGGTGCTTGGGAAAAAGCCGGCCCGTTACTTTCAGCAAAGAGGGTTTGAGGTGGATGCCGTTGATGGTGAGATCATGCGAAAAGTCAATTACCGGTTGTCCGATGGATTTGCACGACAGATTACGGATCGTTACCAGAAAGAGTCTTTTGCCAGGGTAATGGTGGTTTACAACCGTTTTGTAAATGCAGTGACGCATGATATCATTGCCGAGCAATTCCTCCCCTTATCGCTTAAGCGGCTGAGCGGCAAAACAAGACAGCACTGGCAGGAAGACAGAACCGTCATTCTTGAGCCCGAACGGAATGATGCGGTCAACTATCTGATGGAGCAGTATGTCAGTTACAATTGTTACCGCATTTTGCTGGATGCATCCGCATCCGAACACGGAAGCCGGATGACGGCCATGCACAAGGCCTCCGACAATGCTGACGATATGCTCAGGAACCTGAATCTCCGTTACAATAAGGTCAGGCAGAGCATGGTAACCAAAGAGTTGCTTGATATTATGGGAGGAGAAAGTTCCCGTAAGTTATAATCAGCGGCTGTTTCTGCGACTGTTTCTGCGACTGTTTCTGCGACTGCTTGTTGTTAACCACCTGGTTTGCGGCTTGTCTTTGCCGGAATTATTTCCGGAAGCCCGCCGCCTGTGCCCGGAATGCCTGGGTACTTTTGCCCCCGGTTTAACGTTCTCCATCACGGAAGTAATTGAAAAATCATATCTTTATGGCAGCAATTTTTGCCTTGTTGCAGCATGAATTGCGGTTCATGCTTAAAAGCACTGTACCATCGGCCTCAGGCTGAAAACAAACTTATCAGACCATGAAAAAAATGTTATCCGGAAGCAGTCGAACCATTTCCTGGTTGTTGGTTCTTGCATTTCTGGCCGGTTTCTCTTTTGCCAAAATGGAGGATATATCAATTCATACGGTCAGGGAAGCAGGACGGCTGCTGGGTTTTTCCTTTTCGCAGACAGAACTGGAAAACATGATGCCCACGGTTCGGCTGCATCGCCAGTCAGGAGAAGCAATCAGTGAGGCCCGGCTTGAAAACTCAGTGGGTTCTGCCCTGGAGTTTGATCCATTGCCCCGGGGGTTTGAGTTGCCGGTTCAAAAAGGAGACATTCCATGGGAGTTGCCCGATGACGTTTCCCTGCCGGAAAACCTTGAGGAACTTGCTTATTTCAGCATTCCGGAACTTGCCGTGCTGCTGAAAAACCAGAAGATCACCTCTGAGGAGCTGACTCTGTTTTTCCTGGACAGGCTGGAGGAACATGATGAGACCATTGAAGGGGTTGTGACCCTTACAAGGGAGCGGGCGCTGCAACAGGCCCGGATTGCGGACCGTGAAATTGCTGCCGGAAACCATCTCGGGCCACTTCACGGGATTCCTTATGGAGCCAAAGATCTGTTGGCTGTGGAAGGCTACCCCACCACATGGGGAGCCATGCCGTTTAAGGATCAGGTGATAGATCATACAGCCTCTGTGGTCAGGCAGCTCGATGAAGCGGGAGCAGTACTCACTGCCAAACTGACTCTGGGAGCACTTGCCATGGGTGATGTCTGGTTTGGCGGGAAAACCCGGAATCCCTGGAATCTGCAAGACGGATCCAGTGGTTCATCCGCGGGGTCGGCCGCCGTTGTGTCGGCAGGCTTGCTTCCTTTTGCTTTGGGTTCAGAAACCCTTGGCAGTATCGTTTCTCCCGCTACCCGTTGCGGCGTGACAGGGTTACGTCCTTCCTACGGCAGGGTGAGCCGGGACGGAGCCATGGCGCTCAGCTGGAGCATGGATAAGATCGGCCCCATTGCCCGGAGCGCTGAAGAATGTGCCATGGTGCTGGAAGTGATCAACGGGCCTGACGGCGAGGATCGAAGCCTGGTGGATGCCGGTTTTAACTATGATCCGAACCTTGATGTAAGCGAACTTCGTGTCGGCTATATTGCTGCGTTTTTTGAGGAAGACTATACAGGGGCGGAGCAGGATAATCAGGTGCTTACGGATCTGGCCAATATGGGCATTGAACTCAAAGAGGTTGAATGGAACTTCCTTTTACCTGCGAACGCCCTGCGGATTATCCTGTATGCTGAAGCTGCTGCTGCTTTTGACGAACTGACCGTGTCGGGCAGGGATTCCCTGCTTGTCAATCAGGCCATGAACGCCTGGCCCAATCTGTTCCGGGCGTCGCGTTTCATCCCGGCCGTAGATTATATCAATGCAAACCGGGTCAGAAGATTGCTGGTGGAAGAGGTGAATGCTCTGATGGCTGATTACGATGTGATTGTTACGCCTTCGTACGGTGGCAATCAGTTGCTGGTTACCAACCTAACCGGTCATCCGGCCATCACTGCTCCGAACGGATTTACCGAAGGAGGTTCGCCCCTGAGTATTACATTCCTGGGCCAGTTATACGGAGAGGACAAAATGGTTTCACTGGCAAGGGCCTGGCAGGAATACAGCGGACATCATTCCGGCCGTCCTCCGTTGTTTGACCCGTCATAGCCAAACAAAGTACGGTGGTTGAACAACATGCCGTTTCCCGGTACGCAACAAAAAAGAACCTGAATAATAGAAATATTACTATCCAGATCAAATAGCGCAATGAAGCAAGAAAAATTCCCATTGTATGTTAAGGTGCCACTGGTGCTGTTAACGCTGGTGCTCACGGTATTCATTATGATCACCGCCAAGGGTATTCTGGTGCCGCTGATGATCTCCGGCCTGCTGGCAGTACTGATCAGTCCGATGGCTTCCTGGCTTGAAAAACGCGGTATCCATAAGATACTGTCGGCTTTTTTAAGCCTTATTGCCCTGCTGGGGTTTCTGTTCGGGCTTATTTACTTCTTCTACAACCAGTTGCTGGGCTTTGCCGATGAGCTGTCTATGCTCGAGCGGCGCATGGCCGAACTGCTTGACATATTCAATGAGTTTACCGGCCGGCATATTGAAGGTGCAGTACCCATATCGTTTGATGACATTCAGGGGGTGATCTTCAACTACCTGTACGACAATATGGCCACACTGACCCAGGGGGTCATTGCCACCGCCACCACGGTTACCATTGTTTTCATTGTGCCCATTTACATTTTTCTTTTTCTGTATTTCCGTCATTTTCTGATTGAATTTATCCTCAGGGCATTTCCGGAAAAGGACCTTCCCAAAGTGCAGACTGTCATTCACAAGGTGAAGCTGGTGGTTCAGAATTATATCGTCGGAATGTTCATTGTAATTGTAATTCTTTCGATCCTGAACAGCATCGCCCTTTACAGTTTCGGATTGAAGCATGCCTTGCTTTTTGCCGTTTTTGCCGCATTGTTGAATGTGATTCCCTTCCTCGGCCCTTTTATCGGAGCCACCCTGCCCATTCTCTATGCATTGCTTACCAAGGATTCGCTGTGGTATCCGTTCGGGGTCTTCTTGTCTTTTTACGTTATCCAGTTGGCTGAGAGCAATATATTTACCCCGAAAATTGTGGGAGGTAAGGTTTCAATGAATCCTTTAATGACCATCGTGGCCCTGTTTGTGGGTAATTTTATCTGGGGGCTGGCCGGAATGATTTTGTTTATTCCGGGTATGGCCATGATGAAGGTGATCTTTGATGAAATAGACGGGATGGAACCCTATGGCTTCCTCTTGGGTGACCTACGTGCTGCAAGGGAAAAAGAAAAAGAGGATGCTGACCCGAAAGATGTGTCCCTTTCCGATAAGGTCGATGCCTTGACTGAAAAGGTGAAAAACATCAAGAATAAACTTTAATCTTATTCCACAGGATAGGGGTATTGAATATCTGTCAGGTACAACCCCCAGGCCGGTGCGGAGTATCCGGCACATCGCCGGTCTTTTTTCCGGATGATCATGTCAAAGCCTGCCGGGGTGATTTTCTCAAGCCCCACGTCCACCATTGTTCCAACAATGGCCCGTACCATATTGCGCAAAAACCGGTCTGCCTGAATGGTAAAACAAAGGATGTGTCCGTCCTGTTCCCAGACCGCTTTCTGAACCCGGCAGATATTGGTTTTAACCTGTGTGTTTGACCGGGCGAAACTGCTGAAGTCGTCATGTTCAGTTAAAATACCGGCCGCCTCCTGCATTGCCTTGATCTGAAGCGGACGTTCATACTGCCATGCCCGCTGGTACCAGAATGGGTCTTTTTCTGTGCAGATAAAGTACTGGTAAGTCCGGCTTGTGGCATGGAACCGCGCGTGTGCATTACCGGCCACGGGAAATATCGCATGAACGGCAATCCCTTGCGGAAGCAATCGGTTTAATTTATAAACCAGGTGCCGGTCTGCAATCACACTTGCCGGCTGCTCACTTGTAAAATGCGCGTAAAAAATCTTCGCATGGACCCCTGTATCGGTCCGGCCTGCCCCGGTCAGTCTTATCTCCTCCCTGATAAGCAGGGATAAAGCCTCCTCAAGGGTTTGCTGGATGGTGGGTGATCCCGACTGAATCTGCCATCCGTGAAAACCTGTGCCGAGGTAGCTTAATCTGATAAAATACCGGTGTCCGGAAATTTCCATTGGATGCTTTTCCTGCAAAGATACACGATATGATATTATACTGCCCGTTGATCTGTTCAGGGCTGGCTGGTATGTATGATGAATGGGTTAAAGGAAGGGAATTAATCTTTAGAAAGATTCTAAATTTTTTGGAGTTTACCCGGCAAAAACCTCTGTCGAGATTTAAGTGTGTTGTGAATATGACAAAGTTAAGTTGGTTTGTGATTTTAGGATGTGAATAAATTCACAACTTTATTTGTTTTTTGATTTACAACATTTTATCTTTGTCGCTCAATTGCAGATCAGGTAGAAATAATCAGAGAGGGAAGCAATTATTCGTGGGACAGGCACCAAAAAAACATCGCCTATGAAGGTCAAAGAAATAGCCCGGTTACTTGATGCCCGCATCATATGCGGACAGGAACATGCAGATTACTCCATTGATGTGGCTTTTGCCTCCGATTTGATGAGTGATGTGCTGACATTGAAAAATGACAATGTATTGCTGATTACCGGACTGGCCAATATGCAGACCATTCGGACTGCGGAAATGTCCGACATCCAATGTGTGATTTTTGCCCGCAACAAAAGGGTTACCCCCGAAATGATTGCCCTGGCGGAAGATAACGAACTGGTGGTGCTGGAATGCCGGTACTCAGTGTATAAGACATGTGGCCTGCTTTATGAGGCTGGCGTGGATCCCATTTTTTAAGAAGCTATGGCTGAACGGATGCAATTTGAATACAATGTGGAAGGCGGGAATTTCTCCCGTGCAGGCTTTGCATCCAGTGAGATCAAGAAAATATTAAAAAAACTGAACGTTGATATCGCGATCATTAAGCGAACTGTGGTGGCCACCTACGAAGGCGAAGTGAATATTGTGGCACATGCCTATAGCGGTACCATATACGTCAACATAGATACAGAACAGATCAGGATCAGACTGAAGGATGAAGGCCCGGGTATTCCTGATATTGACAAGGCCATGGAGGAAGGTTTCTCCACGGCAAGCAGTGAGGTCAGGGAGATGGGTTTCGGAGCTGGAATGGGCCTTCCGAATATGAAGAAGAATGCCGATGAAATGCATATCAGCAGCGAAGTTGACAAAGGCACCGAGGTGGAAATCGTGATGTATCTGAATACAAAGGAATAAAGTGATGGCCAAATTTTTTCATCATGCACTGAAATTCAGGAAGGAGATCTGTATCGGATGCTCCCACTGCATGAATGTGTGCCCCACCCAGGCCATTCGCATACACGGGGGCAAGGCTGAACTGACCGATAACCGCTGCATTGACTGTGGCAAATGCTACATGGTTTGCCCGGTTGGGGCCATCATCGTAGAGCAGGACGATTTCAGCCGGATTTTTGACTATACCCATCGTGTGGCACTGATCCCGAATATCCTGCTCGGACAGTTCCCGGCCGGTGTGTCGATCAGCCAGATCTGCAGCGTGCTGATGGAGGCAGGTTTTACACATATTTTTGAGGTAGAGCACGGCACCAGGGTGCTGGAGGAGGCGATGAAAAGGATGATGGATGACCGTGAACTCCCGCGGCCACTGATATCCACATTCTGTCCGGCGATTGTACGCCTGATCCAGGTGCGCTTTCCAATGTTTACCAATAACCTGATGTTGCTGAAGGCCCCTCTGGACATAGCGGCCATGTATTACCGTCGCAAACTGGAGGAAGAAGGTGCCGACCCGGATGATACCGGCGTGTTCTACATCACCCCTTGTGCTGCAAAGATTGCAGCCATCAAAAGCCCTGTGGGTGAAGAAACCTCTCCCATCAGCGGTGTGATCAATATGGATTTTATCTACAATAAAATATATACCAAGGTAAAACAGGGGTTTACCGGAAAGGGCAGCTGTTGCCTTCCGGCCATGCAGCCCCTGCAGCCCGAAGAAATGGTCTGGTCGCTCACTGAAGGTGAATCTGAACGGATGCCCGGAAGAACCCTGGCCATTGATGAGGTATCAAATGTGATTGAGTTCCTGGAAAAAATGGAAAATGAGGAGATCAGTGATATTGATTTCCTGGAACTAAGGGCCTGCGATCAGAGTTGTGCCGGCGGCATACTGACAAGCGGGAACCGTTTTTTTACGGTTGAGCGGCTGCGCAAGCGTGCTGAGGAAGCTGCCAGGGGCAATGATTCGGTGATCTATGACACCACCGGTGACTGCATCAGTGACCATTCGGATTACCTCAACGAGCACCTGAAGGTAACGCAGATCAAGCCCCGGGCGATGGACAAGCTGGATGAGGATATGGAGCAGGCCATGCATAAGATGCGCAAAGTACAGGAGATCATGAAAGATTTGCCTTATGTGGATTGCGGCATTTGCGGGTCACCGACCTGCAACTCTCTGGCTGAGGATATTGTGCAGGAGAT
>PWIY01000135.1 GCA_003560215.1 Bacteroidales bacterium
ATGGGCTCCACCTGCTGAAAGCGTTCCCAGATGATTGCCTGATCTTCCGGGCGGATGCCTGTCCCCGTATCGGCCACATAAAACAGCAGCTTGTTTTCTTTTTCCCGGCAACCAAACTCAACATGCCCCTCATCCGTATATTTGATGGCATTGTGAACCAGGTTGGTCAGCACCTGTGTGACTTTCGTCTGATCGGTGACCATGCATTTCTGGTCAGCTTTAAGCATGTTGTTCACGCGAAACTTCAGGGGTTTGTGCTTTACAAGGTGTTCCAGCTGATCAAACACCTGCTGCATCAACTCCCCGATGTCTGTTTTTTCTTCGTGGGCATCCACCTGACCGGTCTGAATGGTTGACATGCTGATGATGTCATCGATGACTGAAAGCAACTGCGTACCACTCTGGCAGATGATCCTGGTCAGCTCTTTCACCCTTTCCGGGTTTTGCGTTCCTTCGCCGAGTATTTCCGAGAACCCCATGATGGCATTCAGGGGGGTGCGGATTTCATGCGAAAGGTTGTTGAGAAAGGCAGTTTTCAGCTTGTCGCTTTCCTCCGCCTTTTCTTTGGCTGTTCTCAGCTCCTCAATGTTTTTGGCCCGCTGGATGCCCAGGCTGATCTGACTGGAGGCATATTCAAGCAATTGCAGGTGGTTTGCATCAAGGGCGTCCGCGTTGTCGTAGTCCTGAACCACGATGGCCCCGATTACTTCTCCGCCTGCAAAAAGTGGAACCCCAAGCCAGACTTTGCTCATTGACCCGATCAGTTCAGCGTCTCCCCGGCTGATCAGGTTCTCAATATCCTGTTGCTGCAGCAACCTGGACTGTCCGGTGGTAATTACCAGTCCGGTCAGTGACCCCTTTACCGGAAATTGAATGATCTGCTCCTTTTCGGTTTTCTCAAAGGGAATGGAAAGCATTCCGGTTGCTTTGTCATGCAGGGCAACAAAGAAATTGGTGGTATCCATAAGACCACCAAGTGATTTCCTGATGGAGGCAAGCAGCTCCTCGGTGTTTTCTGTGGTGATGGTGGCGTTGGCTATCTGGTAGAGAACCTGGCGGGTAACCTCATGCTTTTTTCGTTCACTCACGTCCCGGACAATGGACAGCAGGAGGTTCTCCTGGTTAAAAAATATTGGACTCAGGCTTATCTCCGCGTCAAATTGCTTTCCTTCACAATCCTGATGCAGCCATTCAAAGTGCTGCTGCGCCCCTGAGGAGGCGAGACGGATAAGTTCTTCGGCCTTATCGCGTGAGTGGCTTCCATCCGGCTGAAGGGGCGGAGAAAGCTGCCAGGGGCTTCGCCCCAGCAAGTCCTCTTTCCGGCACCGGAAAAGCTTTTCTGCATGGGGGTTGCAGTCCGTGATCCCTTTGTCTGTCATCAGCAGGATGCCGTCACTGGCATGTTCAAACAAGGCCCTGTACCTTTTTTCACTTTCCTCCAGGGCCTTCTTCCGTTCGTATTTCTCCGTTACATCAGAAAAGACCATGACCACCCCGCTGATATTCTCTTCTGTATCCATGATGGGTGCCGCAGAGTCGGCAATCTGGTATTCGGTGCCGTCTCTGGCGATCAGCATGGTGTCGTTGGCCATCCCGACAATCCTTCCTCTTTCCAGAACAAGGCGTGCCGGGTTGTCAGCTTTTTCCCCGGTATGGGCGTTGAAAATCCGGAACACCTCTGAAAGGGGTTTCTGCACGGCCTCCCTGAGGGACCACCCGGTCATTTGTTCCGCAATGGGATTCATATCAGTTACCCGTCCTCCCAGGTCGGTGGTGATGACACCGTCACCGATCGACTGCAGCGTAATACGCAGGTTTTCCCGATGCCGCCGGATGTCGGCGATGGCTTTCCGGCGTTGAAAGAAGAGGCCGGTCAGCCGGGCGGCGTTTTGAAGGAGCCTTTCCTCCTCCGGTAAAAAGCCGAGATCCGGGTCGGGGTATAAAACCATGATATACCCGATTCTTTGCCCGTTTACCGAGATGTCTGCATGGAGAGAGGGGTAGCGTGAGAAGTCCTCCCTGGGTTTCCCGGAGGTGTAAACGCCTTTTACCCTGATCAGAACCTGTGCGGCTGCCGGGTGCTGCATGGCCCCTGAAATATGTTTTTCCAGCTGCCTGCAAAAGGCTTCGTCAGGCAGTTCTTTGTGCATGCTGTCATTGATGGAGGTCAGGCAGCGCAATTCCTTAACCCGTTCTTTGAGCTGGTCCTCCAGTTTAACCTTGTGTTTCTCTAGTCCGATGCTATACAGGGCATAACCAAGGTCTTCAGCCACTTCGCGGAAAATTGACTGTGCTTCTTCCAGGCGGGCATAGGCTTCAGGTGCAGCGGCTGTCAGTACGCCGTATACTTGTCCCTTGTAGCTAATGACCATACTCAGGCCTGCGTTCCCGGATATTTCATCCTGGCCGGGGCAGTCAGTGCATACATCCGGGTGATGATTGAAAACCACCAGTTCGTGTGTTTTTATGGTTTTTTCCATGCAGGGCGGCCTTTTGCCTTGCCGGAAATATTGCTGCAAAGATGTGAACCGGTTGCCCATTTTGCTTGATGCAGTCATCATGACTTTTCCGGATTCATCTGTCAGGGCGATCCATGCATACAGGTAGCCCATGCTTTCAGTCAGGTTTTCACAGGCCTTGGATATCAGTTGTTCAGGGTCTTTTTCCCTGGTGATCAACTGATTGACATTACGAACGCCTTTGAGGACGTTTTTCAGGTGGAGCTCTTTTATGAGCTCATCGCGCAGTCCGCGAATTTTTTCTGATTGTTGCTCCCCGGAAGAAAATTTGCGGGCCATAGTGATTATGTGGTGTTAAAGATTCGTGTTTTTTTTGAGCGGCAAGGTGAAGGAAAAGCAGGAACCTTCTTTTTCCCTGCTTTTCACGGTAAGCTTTCCTCCATGTTCTTCAATGATTTTTCTGCTGATGGCCAGGCCCAGGCCGGTGCTCGTTTCACCGGCAGTCGGGCGTGTGCTGGATTTATGAAAGGGCTGAAATATGTAAGGGATCTCATCTTCTCTGATTCCCAGGCCATGGTCAATCACGGAGGTTCTGGCATATTCGCCGTCCCGGATGGCCCTGACAATCACTGTGCTGTTCTCATGCGAATATTTGATCGCGTTGCTGATCAGGTTGTTCAGTACCTGTTCGGTCTTGTTCCTGTCGAAATGAAAATACCAGGGGCCGTCCGGGCATTCCAGTTTGATCTCAATATTTTTGTATTTGGCCACCATCTGATTGAACTCCACGCTCTTCTGAAGGAGGGCCACATAATCACCCGTTTCTTTCTTCAGTGCCACGTCGCCTGCCTCAATTTTTGAGATGTCGAGCAGCTCCGTCATCAGGCGAAGGGAAAACTGCAGGCGCTCTTCAATGTTCTTCAGGAACTGTTGCTGCGTGGATCTGGGAAAGCTGTCAGGATCGTTGATCAGTATGTCTGCATAAGAAATGGCGGCTGCAATGGGGTTTCGCAGATCATGGGCGGCCATATTCATGAACTTGTTCTTTTCTTCGTGAAGGACGGCCAGTTGTTCATTGGCCTTTGTCAGGTCTCCAAGGGTCTGTTCCAGCAGGATCTTTTCCTTGGTCAGCTGTCGCTGAAGGTTGTTTGTTTCCCGGTTCAGCTCGGCCAGGCGCTGATTCTGCTTTACAATCCGGTTCAGATCCACTTCGCCGGTAACCAGCATTTGTCCCTCCCTGCGGAACACCCGTGCATGGATGGTTGTATTGATCCGGGACTCACTGCCTATGGTGAGCATTCCCTCATACACCGGTTCGGCAGCATCAGACTTATCGGGAAATTCAAGCAGCTTTTCAAAAGGCGGGTTAATCAGGGTTTCCGCAGCTGTTCCGTCCATCAGCAGGCGGAAGGCGTTGTTCCCGAATAGCAGGGAACGATCCTCAATGGAAAAAACAGCGATGCAAAGCGCCTTGCTCACAAGGGCCGCGTTTTCGATCTCCGTCATCCAGCCGGACAGGGGTTGCATCTTTTCTGTATTTTTCATTGTTTGAGTGGTTAGAAGCTACTGATGTGATAAATGCTCAAACACCGGGATGTTGACCTGCATCCACTCGTAAAGCGGCAGTATTTGCCCGTAAGCCCCTGACGGTAATTCTTCCCTGAGAGTATCCATCCAGGTATTCAGCTGGGCTGCCCAGTAAGTGGAGGCGAACCCCCTGCTCCGGTATGCCCTGAATACCCATAAAATGGTTTCCACCAGAACCTCAGGATTGTGGTTGGCCAGGATGGAGGCAATGAAACGGGCGTGGTTGGCATGGTTGTCACGCATCATATCGTGACCGGCCTCCCCGACCAATACGTCAATATCAGGCCGTGAAAGCATTTTGTCGTTGATTCTTGCAACCATGCGCTGAGCAGCTGCAGCGTATGCCTCAGCGGTGGAGGGGTCGAAAGGCCCCAACTGGCCGGCACTGGCAATAAGATCTCGTTTATCCATTATGATTGTTGTTGGTCAATATAATCTTCCAGTTCTTTCAGGTTTGCGATATACCGGGTATTCGGGTATCTTTCAGCCACCTCCTGCCCTCCGTGGCGGAATGCCTGCCCCCCGATGATCACCGGGAGATCAGATTTCTGCCGGATCAGCCGGAGGGTTTTTTCAAGCAAGGGGATGTGTGAGTATATGCTGACCGAAAGGGCCACCAAGTCCGGGCTTTGTTTGTCAATATACCGGATCATTTCATTTGCCGGGACATTGGAGCCCGGAAAATAAGTGTCCCACCCCTTCATCTCAAAAATGTCGGCCACCATTTTCACCCCCACCTGGTGGAATTCTGTTTCCACACAGCCCAGCACCACTTTTCTGGCCTGCCGCTGGCGTGACACGATGTCGTAAAAAAGTTCGTTCATGATGCTTTCGGTCACAGAGGTGGCAATGTGCTCCTCCGCCACGGTAACCTGGTTGCTTTCCCAGAGTTCGCCCACCCGGTACAAAGCCGTTTTTATGATGTGCTCGTAAATGTTCTGAATGCTGACTCCCTGTGCGGCCAGGTCTTTGATGTGCCCTGAGGCGGCCATCCTGTCACCCTCAAGTATCAACTTCAGGTAACGGCTGTGATCCGGATTTGTCTTGTCGCTGAAAGCCTGCATGGATTGTTTTTTTCTGCACCAATATAAAAAATATTAATGATTAATTTCCCACGTGCTTCCCTCTTTGCTGTCCTTTACGACAATATTCATGTGCTGAAGGGCATCCCTTAACCGGTCTGCGGTTTCCCAGTCTTTGTTTTCACGGGCTTTTTTGCGCAATTCCAGGATGAGTTCCATGAGGTTTTCCAACAGTTCATCCTGCTGGCTGTGGCCCTCCTTTTCAGCAGTTAACCCGAAAATATCCTCAAGAAACAGGCTGAAAGTTTTCCGGAGTGCCTCCAGATCCTTTTCTGACAGGGTTTCCCTCCGGTCGCGAACCGCATTGATGGTTTTTACGGCATCAAAAAGATGAGCGATGGCTACCGGGCTGTTGAAATCGTCCTGCATGGCGGCGTGGCATTTCTCCCCCAGATCACGGACATTGGTGGTGGATAAATCTGAAGGCTGCAGCTGACTCAGGGTTTCAAGTGCCTGAAGCAGCCTCTGGAGGCCTTTTTCAGCCGCCTGCAAAGCCTCATTGCTGAAGTCGAGGGTGCTGCGGTAATGTGCCTGCAGAACGAAAAAGCGGATGGTCATGGGGCTGTAGGCCCTTGTCAGCTCATCATGCCGGCCGCCGAAAAACTCCCTGAGTGTGATGAAGTTCCCCAGCGACTTGCCCATTTTCTGCCCGTTGATGGTGATCATGTTATTGTGCATCCAGTAACGGACGGTGTCTTTGCCGAAGGTGGCGTTTGACTGGGCAATCTCGCACTCGTGGTGGGGGAAAAGCAGATCCATGCCGCCCCCGTGGATGTCAAATTCCTTTCCCAGGTACTTGGCGCTCATGGCAGAGCATTCCAGGTGCCAGCCCGGAAAACCTTCGCCCCATGGCGATGGCCAGCGCATGAGGTGGGTGGGAGATGCTTTTTTCCACAGGGCAAAATCAGCAGGGTGGCGTTTCTCTTCCTGACCTTCCAGGTCGCGGTTGCCTGCCATCATTTCATCCACGTTGCGCCCGCTGAGCTTGCCGTAATGATGCTTCTCATTGTATTTCCTTACATCAAAATATACCGAACCATCCACTTCGTAAGCAAAACCCGCTTCCAAAATGGCCTTCACCATTTCGATCTGTTCAATGATGTGGCCGGAAGCCCTTGGTTCAATGCTTGGTTTCAGGACATTCAGCCGGGCCATGTCTTCGTGGTAGCGATCTGAATAATACTGAACCACTTCCATGGGTTCCAGCTGTTCCAGCCTGGCCTTTTTGGTGATCTTGTCTTCCCCGCTGTCGGCATCACCTTCGAGGTGCCCCACGTCAGTAATGTTTCTGACATAACGGACCTTGTAGCCGAGGTGTTTCAGATAACGGAATACCAGGTCGAAGGTGATGGCCGGCCGTGCATGCCCGAGGTGGGCATCGCCGTAAACGGTGGGGCCGCAAACATAAAGCCCGGCAAAGGGAGGGGTTGCCGGTTCAAATCTTTCCATCCGGCGTGTCAGCGTGTTGTAGATATGTAAATTATTTTCTGCGATCATACTTGCCTTTCCTGTTAAAAGTCAACATAATAGAAAGCTGCAAAGGTAAAAAAAGAAAAGCATCTAAAGTTGCTGCTTTGCCAGCACCTCCTTGGTCTTTTTATAACCGATATCAAAAACCTTCCGGGCACTTGAGAGATCCAGAATTCCGTAATGTTGCAGCTCCTCCGGTTCAATGTAAATGCTGCATTTTTCCTTTCGGATTTCTGCGTGGTTGCGCATGGTAAGATGGAAGGAACGGATGGCGATGGTTCTCAGCCCGGATATCTGTTCTTCATGGCCCAGGGGGTTCACATTGATCCCGATGATTTTCCGGCATTTGTCCTCCAGTGGTTCGACAGGGAAATTATTGACAATGCCCCCGTCAAGATACTGCTGCCCGTTGATTTCCACCGGCGGAAAAACAACCGGGATGGATGAGGAAGCCTTGATGGCCTGCACCAGTTCCCCCTTGTCAAAACGGGTATATTCGATCGTATTGATATTCACCGCGTGCAGGATGAGCGGAATTTTTAGCTCCTCAAAGGTTTTGGCGGTGAGTGTTTTGCGCAAGGTCTTTTCAAAGCCGGTCATTTTCAGCAAACCGTCTTTGGGGACAACCAGGCGCAGGAATGCGACCAGGTTTTTACTGATCAGGGCTTTGAGAACCTCCTCCGCATTTTTCCCGTCTGCATACAGGGCCCCGACAATGGCACCCGCGCTGACACCCGAGATAATTTCGGGTTTGATGCCGTGTTCTTCAAGGGCCTTGATCGCGCCCAGGTGGGCAAATCCCCTGGTGCCGCCACCACTCAATACCAGGCCGTAATTGTATTTCTTTTTTATCATCTTTATCAGTTTATTAATGACGTAAATATAGAGATTTGCCCGATGTAAAACAAGCCAAATCAATTTTTTGAAATAATCCGGAAAATTTGTAAATTTGGAGGAGATAAAATGAGTCATCATGAAAGTGAAAATAATTCTTGCTACATTGCTGCTACTGCTTGTTATGGCGGTTTCCTCCCCCGGTTTTGCACAGGATGTGGATGGGAGGCTGCTGGAACAGGAAGCTGCTTTCACGCCTTCTCCACAGTTCGGGATGCAATTTGGCACTTCCTTTACGGCAGGTGGTTACGGCGGTTCAATGTTCTCCCAGACGATTTCCCCGCATCTCAATTGGGATCTGAGCAGAAACTTTCATCTGGAGGTTGGAACTGTTTTTTCCTCGGGCCAGTTCCGGGGGAATCCAACCGTTGCCCCGTTCGGCTTAGCCGGTGAAAACGCTGCAATGCAAGGCCTTGATGGTCAGCGCTTTTTCAGCACAACGGTTTATGCCTATGGTTCCTACAGGGTAAATCCGAGGTTGAGCCTGACCGGAGGTACCTGGGTTGAGCGAAATGATATGGGTACGGTTGACCGTCAAATGAATCCCATGGCTTTCGACACCAACCCCAGGGGGATGATGTTCGGGGTTGATTACAAGATAACGGACAATTTACGTTTCGGGGCTGAAATCAATATGTCATCCGGCGTAAATCCGTTCAATCCGCTTCAGCAGGGTCATTTTTCTCCCCACAGAGCTCCCGGTCCGATGCCGTTTTATCGGAGGAATTGAAAAAACCCGGTAATTCGTTAGGAAAAAACAAATTATTTTCATAACTTGAACCACTCATAAACACAGCTCGATGGCTTTCGAAGCTAATGGTTGGTTTTAGTGGTTAATGTTGTTTTTGTTTTGGTGGTTAAAGCGGCGGATAATGTGCTCCCTTAGCATTGTTCACCGCTTTTTCACATGTTTCCGGTAATTACTGCATCTGAAGTCGCAAATTGGTCAGTCCTTCCTGCCGTGCAATGGTAACCACGTTGTTGTATTCTGATCTGGTAATCCGCCTGGATATTTCCGGGTAATCAGATGCTTTATACATTGGTGTGTATTGCGACATGATGTTTACATAGGTGTTTTTGGGAAGATTGGCTGATATCCACCTGATCACCCTGTCGCTTCTTGCCACATTCTCCGGCATTACCAGGTGCCGGATCATCAGGCCTTTATAAATAAGGCCGGTTTCAGGATCCGCTTCTGCCACACCCGTTTGCCGGTGCATTTCAAGCAATGCTTTTTGTGTAACCTCCGGATAGCAGTCGGCACCGGGCGAATAAGTCCCCGCCGCCTCTGCATCCATATATTTGAAGTCAGCCAGGTAGATATCTACAACCCCGTCGAGGTATTTCAGGATGTTTTCTTTTTCCCATCCGCAGGTATTGTATACCAAAGGAGCCCGTAATCCGCGGGATGCTGCCTCGTCCAATGCCAGTAAAATATGCGGGGAATAGTGACTCGGGGTCACCACATTGATGTTGTGGCAGCCATTTCTTTCCAGTGCCAGCATAATGTCTGCCAGGTCGCCGGTGGAATATTCCCTGCCCTGTCCGCCGTGACTGATCTCATAATTGATGCAGAAAACGCATAACAGTCCGCAGTTTGTAAAGAATACCGTGCCTGAACCCCTGCTCCCCACAAGTTCCCTTTCTTCTCCGTAATGGGGATTGGCTGAGGAGATCTCAAGTGTGGCATTGGCATTGCAATGCCCCCTTTGCCCGCTGAGACGGTCTGTTCCGCAATTCCTGGGGCATAATGTGCAGTTTTGCATCATGTCATAAAGGGCTTCCCCCCGCTTCTTCAATTCTCCGTTTTCATGAAGCCGGACATAGCCCGGGGTATAGGAACCTGCATTTTTGTGCATCAATTCATTATTTATGATGTTACGGGCATTGGCATCCTGTCCGCTGAACATTCCTTTGGCGAATATTGCAGCAGGCAGTGTTGCCATTAATTTCAGAAAATGCCGCCTGTTTTTCTTTTCCATGGATATATTTGTTTTG
>PWIY01000204.1 GCA_003560215.1 Bacteroidales bacterium
AACTACTATGATGCCAAACTCCTGCATCGCATCATCAGGCGCTCCGCCGACATTCTGAAGGTTCAGATCTCAGATGAGGCAGCCGGGGAGATTGCACGCCGGAGCCGTGGCACCCCGCGCATTGCCAATGCACTTTTAAGAAGGGTCCGTGACTTTGCACAGATCAAGGGCAACGGAAATATTGACATGGAGATCGCGCTTTACGGGTTGTCAGCCCTTAACGTAGATCAGTACGGTTTGGATGAAATGGACAACAAAATCCTGTCAACCATCATCGATAAATTCAAGGGAGGACCGGTCGGTCTGGGCAACGTCGCCACCTCAGTGGGCGAAGACGCCGGCACCATCGAAGAAGTGTACGAACCCTACCTGATACAGGAAGGCTATATCATGCGCACCCCCAGGGGCAGAGAGGCCACCGAAATCGCCTACAAACACCTTGGCCGGCTCAAAACCCGCGGCAGCAACACCCTCTTCGACTAACCAACAACCGGAGGGGGCGCAGCCCCCGACAAACCAACAACCAAGGCGCGAAGCGCCGTTAACCAACAACCCCTTCGCCCGTCCCCCAAACCATTGACAGCTTTCCCCTCACATAGCCCATGAGAACCAACAACCAACCAACCAACAACCGGAGGGGGCGTAGCCCCCGACAAACCCTCTCCTCCGCCATCAAGTCGAAAGCCGCTGCCCTCGGCTTCGACGCCTGCGGACTGGCGCGCGCCTCCGCCCTTGAAGAATACAAACCCGTGCTTGATCAATGGCTGAAACAGGGCTACCACGGCAAAATGGCCTACATGGCCAATCATTTTGCCAAACGACTTGACCCGCGGTTGCTGACCGAAGGGGCGAAAACGGTGATCGTGGTGGCCCAGAACCATTATCCGCCAGTTCACCAACCGGCTTCGGCAGGTTACAAAGTAGCCCGCTATGCCTATGGGAAAGACTATCACATGGTGATGAAAAACAAACTGCAGAAACTGGCGGCTTTTATCACGGATCTGGCCGGTGAACACAGTTACCGCGTGTTTACCGACTCTGCCCCTGTGCTGGAACGTTCCTGGGCAGTGGAAGCCGGGCTGGGAAACACCGGGAAAAATGCCTGCCTGATCCTGCCACGCAAAGGAAGTTTTTACTTTCTTGGTGAAGTAATCACCAGTGTTGAAGCTGAGCCCGATACCCCTTTCAGCAAGGATCTGTGCGGCAGTTGCACCAGATGTATGGACGCCTGCCCCACTTCCGCCATTGTGGCGCCCGGCAAGATCGACGCAGGGAAATGCATTTCTTACCTGACCATTGAGCTCAAAGACAGAATCCCCGAACCCTTCCGGGCAAAAACCAGGGGATGGATCTTTGGCTGCGACATCTGCCAGGAGGTATGCCCGCATAACCGCCACGCCCTTCCGCACCAGGAAAAGGACCTGGAACCGCTGAACCCGTTCACTGACTGGACAGACCACAATTGGAGGACATGCACGAAAGAAGAGTTCAGCCGGTCTTTTAAGCAGACAGGGTCTGCGCTGTCAAGGATCAACCATGAAAAACTGGCGGACAACATCAGCTGCGCGGACGAAGGCTGTCGATGAGCATCTCCGGAACACGCTCCTTTCTGATCCGGATGAACTCCTGGAAGTCCTCATCACTGAAATTGTTTTTATCCATGACAAGTGTCCGGATGGCAAAAGGGAAGGCAATCAGCGACAGCATATCAACGAAAAACTGGGTCGGATCGGTGCGGCGTATGTTTCCTTTTTGCCCCTCATCCAGCAATTGTTTGGTAAACTGTTCGGTGGCATAAAGGCTGCTGATTACTTTCATCTCCGTAATCCTTTCGCGGCTGCGGTGCAGGATGGCCATCACAAATGACACAAGCAGCGGATTGTCAGACAGCATGTCGATATAAACAGCCACATACCGCCTGATCTTGTCGTTCAGGGGCAAGTCACTGTCCAGGATACGGATCAGCTCTTCGGAGTTTTTCTGAACCAACCGGGTAAAAATTGTATAAAACAAGTTCTCCTTACTCCGGAAATAATAATTCATCAGGGCCAGGTTAATTCCTGCCTTTGCGGCGATCTCCCTCACGCTGGTGCGGTCGACCCCTTTTTCCAGAAACAGCTCTGTGGCTGCTTCAAAAATTTTCTGCTCAGTATTTCTGCTTTTTGTCATAACTCCCGTATTTGCAGCTACACAAAAATAATAAATCCCTGGTTTTAAACACTGTTTTAAACGATTATCCTTACCTTTATCCTTCAAAATAATTCAACTTCTCATGTGGAAATTTTTCGCAGCAAACAGGTATCTGCTGCTTGCCCTGGCCACCGGATTATTGCTTGCGCTGAGCTGGCCCGCCCGCGGGTTCCCTTTCATTTCATTTTTCGCATTCATCCCCCTGCTGTTTCTCGAAGAGGAGTTTTTTCGTCAACGAAAAACACGGCATGCCCTCAGCTTTACGATGTACGCCTGGATCTCCTTTTTTGTTTTCAACCTGCTCACCACATGGTGGATTTTATTTGCCACCATTCCCGGAATGATCGTTGCGGTGCTGCTGAACTCCATTTTCATGACCATCCCCTGGTGGCTCATGCATACAGGACGCAGGCTGCTGGGAGGCAAACAGGGGCCGGCACCCCTGGTGGTATTCTGGCTTGCATTTGAGCACCTGCACCAGCAGTGGGAGCTAAGCTGGAGCTGGCTCGACACAGGCAATGTATTTGCAGCTTACCCGGCCTGGGTGCAATGGTACGAATTTACCGGAACCGCCGGTGGCACACTTTGGGTACTGGGCATCAACCTGATGTTGTTTGCGGCACTGAAACAGTATAATGCCCATGGCATGTTCACCAAAAAGTGCAGGTGGTACACAGGTCTGGCCGTGGTGATGTTCCTTTTGCCATCGGTATTGTCGTGGCAAATGTGGTTCACCCATGAAGAAACCTCCGCTCCTGTGGAAGTTGTTATCATTCAGCCATCTGAAGATCCCTATGACCGGGTTTCCTCTGAAGCGGAAGCAACCCGGCGGGTGGAGAAAATGATCAGCCTGGCCAACAGCAAAATCACCCCTGACACCCGGTTTGTGGTTGCTCCCGAGGCCGCCAACCCACGGGGCATATGGAAGCATCAGGATGAGTCCCATCCTACGATCATCAGACTGAGGGAACACATCAGTGAAAACCCCGGCTTGAGCTGGGTAATGGGAAGTTTTTCCTACAGGCTTTACCAGCCTGGAGATCCACCTTCACCCAGTGCCAGGCCATATGGCAATACTGGCCAGTATTACGATTCCTTCAACTCAGCCATTATGGTGGAACAGGGTCGCCCCGTACAGTATTACCATAAGTCCAAGCTGGTTCCCGGAATTGAACGCATGCCTTATTTTACACTTTTGGCACCCCTCAGCGGCCTGGTGGATCGATTTGGCGGAATTGCCGGCAGCCTTGGGACCCAGGACGACAGAAGCGTTTTTTCAACCGATGACGATATTTCGGTGGCACCGGCCGTTTGCTATGAATCCATTTACGGAGAATACATGGGCCGGTATATGCAGAAAGGCGCCACCCTGCTGTTCATCGTCACCAATGACGGCTGGTGGCGCGACACCCCGGGTTACCGCCAGCATAACCAGTACGCCCGCCTCCGTGCCATTGAATCGCGCCGCAGCATTGCCAGGTCGGCCAGTACGGGCATTTCTTCTTTCATCAACCAAAAGGGGGTCATCACCGATCAAATCCCCTGGGGAGAATCCGATGCCATGGTTTCCACACTGAATGAGAATTCGCAGCTTACGTTTTTCACCCGCACAGGGAACTATTTTGGCAAATTTGCCACATTTCTGTCGGCCCTGCTGCTATTGTACCTGATCAGCCAGTATGTGATTCAGCGCAGTCAGCGAAAGCTGCCGGGGAGTTAAGGGTCAGGCACGCCGATGGCAACCGGTGCAAAACAGTGATTTTACAGATAATCCGGGTATTTACGGAAAAACCCGGCCGTGTTTTCAGCTGCATCCCTGATTGGCCTGAACCGGATATCCAGGGCGTTTTGGATTTTTTCGCTGGAAAAATATCGCTTGTTGTGGGCGTTGCGGACGGTTTCCTTTGATAGCAAAGGCTTGCTGCCGGTCAGCAAGGATCTGGCTGACTCCAGACGCCATGCCAGTTCGCCCATCCAGCGGGTCACACGGTATTCAGGGGGCTTAACCCCCGCTGCACGGGCAAAATAACTGAACAGCTCCCTGAACGGCAGATTTTCACCATTGGCAATGAAACGTTCATTGACCTGGTCGCTCTCCATAAGCAGCACCATGGCCCGGGCCACATCCCGTGCATCCACAAAACCATTCACGCCGGAAGTATAAAATTTAAGCCCCTTATTTACCGACTGGTACAACTGGGCACTCGACCTGGTGGGATCTCCCGGGCCAATAATGACTGAAGGATTGATAATCACCACATCCATCCCCTCCTCCGATGCCCGCCAAACTTCGCGTTCAGCACCATATTTACTGATGGCATAGTATGAATGGGCTCCTGAAGTTTTCCAGATCATTGACTCGTGAACCACTTCACCGGGAAGCGGTGTGCCCAGCGCGGCCACACTGCTGCAATGGCAAAACTTTTTCACACCGTTGCGCAAGGCCACATTGACCATGTTGGCTGTTCCTTCCACATTGGCTTTCAGCATCGCCTTCCGGTCGCGGGGCTGGAAAGAAACTGTTGCTGCACAATGATAAATACTCCGAACACCGCTGACGGCTTCCTGCAGGCTGATGACATCACTGAGGTCGGCATCTGCCCACTCTACCTGTTCGAACAGGGTCTCACCCCTGTCCGGGTCATACCAGGAAAAAAGATCCCTGACCAGTTCAAGCCGGCTATCCTTCCTTTTCATGGCACGCACCTTCCGCCCTCCTGAAACAAGTTCATAGAGCAGGTGCGAGCCGACCAGTCCTGTTGCTCCGGTTAAAAGTATCATAGGCACAAAATTATGGAAAAAGTTGGGATTGGCCGCCGGCAGCCGCCACAGGGAAATCAGGGAAATTTTGTTTCTTTGCAGTGACAGAAATTTATGAACCAATAATCCATCCAAATGAACACACAGAAACTGGCATTTTTTGCATTGGCGATGCTTTTGATGCTGGCAGCGACCCCTGCCGCTGCACAGGAAAAACAGCCTTTTGATCCTGAAACCATGTGGGAGATGAAACGGCCCGGGAACCCCGTAGTGTCACCCAATGGCACCTGGTCTGCTTTTACGGTGACAGATTACGACATTGAGGGCAACAGTTCTTCCAGCTATATTTACATGGTGAACAATGAAACCAGCGAGCTGAGGCAGCTGACCCATTCAGGCAGAGACAGCGGCCCGGCCTGGAGCCCCTGCGGACATAAACTGGCTTTTGTATCAAGGCGTCACGACGGCCCCGGACAGATCTATATCCTGGATTTTTCCAAAGGCGGAGAAGCGTTTAAGGTTACAGATCTTCCGGTTGGGGTGTATGGCGTTCAGTGGTTTCCTGACGGAGAAAAACTGGCTTTTGCGGCCAACGTTCTGCCTGATTATAACGGCGACTGGGACAAACACAGGGAACTGCAGAAAGAAATGGACGAAAGCAAGGTAACAGCCAAGGTTACCGAAGACAATATGTACCGTTACTGGGATCGCTGGCTGACCGACGGCCATGTATCCCGGATGTTCACCGTGGATCTGGAAAGCGGAGAAGTGGTTGACCTGATGCCGGAAAACGGTAACTTTTTCGGCCTTATGGGCGGTGTATCCTATGACATTTCGCCTGACGGCAGCACCATAGCTGTAAGCAAAAACTCCACCCGTCCTCCCTACGAAAGACTGAACCATGCCATTTACCTGATCCCTACTGACGGCAGCGGCCAGCTGACCAATATCACCGAAGACAACCCGGCCAATGATTCCAATCCGGTTTACAGCCCCGATGGCCGCTATATTCTCTATGGAGCTCAGTCGATCTACCATTTCTATGCCGACAAGGTGGTCATGATCAAGTACGACACCCAAACCGGGAACCGCACCCGCCTGACCGACCACATTGATCTGAGCACCGAACAGTGGTCGTGGTCTGAGGATGGTGAAACCATTTATTTTATGGCGGAAGACCGGGCCATGAAATCCATCTTCCGGATGCCTGCTGAAGAAGGCGGAGAATATGAGGAGATTTTCCGCGGCGGAACCAACAACGGTGCTGCACTGGCAGGAGATTACCTGGTTTTCAACCATCACAACCTGAGTGCCCCTCCTGAAATTTATCGCACTGACATGGCAGGCAACGCGCTGAAACTTACCGGATTCAACGACAAGTATGTGGAGCGAACCGATTGGGGTGAGATTGAAAATGTGACTTACAAGGGAGCCAACGACGCGGACATCCAGATGTTCATCAATTATCCGCCCAATTATGACCCGAACAGAAAATATCCCATGGTAGTTATGATCCACGGAGGGCCGCACGGTATTTTCGGCGACACATTCCACTTCCGCTGGAACAGCCAGCTTTTTGCAGCTGAAGACTATATTGTGATTTTGCCAAACTTCCATGGATCCACCAGTTTCGGCCAGGATTTTGTCAAGAGCATCCACGGAAACCACAGTGAACTCCCCTTCCGCGACATCATGAAAGCTACGGATTATATGATTGACCGCGGTTTGGTGGATGAGGATCGCATCGCAGCCACAGGAGGTAGCTATGGCGGTTACATGGTAAGCTGGATCGCGGGTCATACCGACCGTTATGCAGCCCTGATCAACCATGCCGGGGTTTACGACCTGCACCTGCAGTTTGCCTCTGACTACTCGGCCAACAGGAAGTACCAGTATGGCGGTTCACCCTGGGAGAATTTCGATCAGCTCAATTCCATCAATCCTTCTCAGTTTGCCCATAATTTCTCCAGCCCCATGCTGGTGATTCATGGTGAACTTGACTACCGGGTGCCGGTGGCTCACGGGTTTATGGTGTACAACATTTACAAGAATATGGGGTTGGATGCACGGCTGGTGTATTACCCCGATGAGAATCACTGGATCCTGAATCCTCAGAACTCCCTGCATTGGTATGAGGAGTTTTATGGATGGCTGGAGCGTTACCTCAAGTAGGGTTTTCTCAGGATTCCATTTTGCATGCCGCCGGGCTTTTTTGGTTCGGCGGTTTTTTTGTGTGCGGCGGCGGGCCATAGCCCGGTTGTGCTCCCCATCAGACCGGAATTCGCGGGGACGGAGTCATAGCCCTGACATGCCCCTCTGCAGACCGGAATTCGCGCTGCCACGGACCTGCGGCCCGTGAATGCGCTCATTTCCGGTCTGCAGAGGGGTGATACGGGCTATGGTTTGGTGGGTATGATAAGTTGCAGGTACAGCCGGGGTGTTTATTTGGCCAGAATACAGGCGTAGTTTTTCCGCAGGCTGTACACCATGAAAACATTCAGGCCCATCATGAGTACGCCAAGTGTGGGAAGGCCCACAATAAACACATCGTACATCAGGATGTTGGTACTGACCGGAAGGATCAGCAACCAGGCCAGAGGACGGTGGATGTTCAGCAGCAGCATGAAGGCTACGGCAAGTTCAAGAAACTTAACAGCTGTCATGTAGCCTGTGGATCCGAGCAGTGTCATGAACTGCAGGGCATCGCCTTCCAGTTCTGGCATGGGCAAAAAGCCAAGGAAGTAGTTCAGTGCAAAAACCAGGTATATGATTGCAAACAGGTAGGTGATAATGGTATCAAGCGTTTTCATTATTGGGGATCGTTTTATGATTAAGTGATTATTTCTGATTGTAATATTATACAACGGGATTTTGCAAGATCTGTTCATTTCACCATCGGGAAGGGAAATCCGAGGGGGTAAGCGCACCAGGGTGATGCTTGCCAGAATAGCAGGGGATGTGTTTCAAGGCTGAAGTGGAATGAGTGACATAACTGCGGTGACGTGCGAGCCAGCACTTGTGGCTATCAGGAAATATGGAATATTTGAAAAAAATCTTGTGGAATAAAAAAAATGCATTACATTTGCACCCACAATCGCAGGGCGCTTAGCTCAGTTGGTTCAGAGCACCTGCCTTACAAGCAGGGGGTCACTAGTTCGAATCTAGTAGCGCCCACAACAAAATCAAGCAGTTACACGACATCAGGGTGTAGCTGCTTTTTTATTTGCATATAATTTGCATACAAGAGCGCATCTTTTTACCGAGGCAAACCCAGTAAGTCACTTATAATCTACTTTGCAAGATAATTCTTCAGGTCACCGTCGAGTCCTGCAACTTTTAGTTTGTGAAGTGCACGTTACTTAATCTGCCAAACTCTGGGAGGGGAAATGTTAAGTTCTTCGGAGATTTCCTTCTGGGTTAGTTTTTTTCTGCCAATGCCATAATAGCATATCAGCACTTTCTTCTCTCTTTCGTTAAGCAGGTTGAACGTATCAGAAAGGTCTGTTTGTAACGATCAACTTCCAATTTATGGTCGGTATCTTCACCATCCTCATCTATGTATACATCCGAGAAGGTTATTTCTTGATCCCCCTCTCCCATTTTTATTAGGGCTTTGAATGCTTTTGTTTGTTGGGCCAGCCCAAGCAGAAACAACATATCAACAATCTGCATATTTAGTTCATCAGCTAACTCATGTGGTCTTGGCTGACGAGCGTGACGTTTTTCAAAAAAAGCCGAAGCTTTGTTCACCTTTTGCAAAGACTCTGCCTGGTACTTGGGGATATGAACTGCCTCATTGTCAGCTTCCCTGGAAATTATCTCACTATTATAAGCCTGTTAGCAGATAGCCCTCTTTTGGTTTCTGCGAGTAAAATATATACCCCCTCGGGAAATTTTGATACATCCAAACTATATTTTTTATCATTGACGCCCCCAGAGTGATGCACGTTGCCAGACAGATCAACCAGTCTGATGTAAGTCAAAACGGTTTCTGACTTTATCATTAATACCTCGCCAACAGGGACGGGATATATCTTAATCCCAGAAATATCGTCCATATAGGACACCAGGGTTACATTCTGAAAGTTGGCACACAGGTCCCTTGCTGAGGTAACTGTAAAGGAATACGTTGGCAGATCATGAACCTCTGTACCGTCTTCAGTCCAATTCAAAAAAACGTAATTGATGGAATCATTAGAAATAGCTGTCAGGGTAGCTGTTTGACCATGCTCATACTCTCCGGCTCCTGTTATCGTTCCATAATTAAGGTTGTTTGCCGCTGCTTCAACAGCATATACATTAATGGCAAATTGCGCTACCAGGTCTCGGGCCTCTTCGGCCATAAAAGAGTAAACCTCACCTGCCGGCTCATCGCCGTCCAAAACTACCTCACCTTTCTCTGTCCAGTGCACAAAATGGTGCCCTTCGTCAGGAATGGCCTGGGGCGTTACCTGAGCTCCC
>PWIY01000116.1 GCA_003560215.1 Bacteroidales bacterium
CGCTTGATCATCCTTCTTTTGCTTTTCTGAGCTATTACCAGGGTGCCCTGCTTGCACTGGATTCCCTCCGTGAACAGGGGATGGAAGTGACGCTTCATGTGTATGACGTTTGTCAGCAACTACCCAAGGCCAGGCAAGCCACCGACAGTGATGGCTTTCAGGATATGGACCTGATCATTGGGCCGTTCTATGAGGAGACACTGGATTACATTGCCGCTTTCGGCCGCCGCCATGATATTCCCGTTGTATCTCCGTTGTTGCCTGCCACTCAGCATTTGCGTGATATGCCCAACCTGTTTAAGGCCACCCCCTCTTTGGAAACAATGCTTTCTGAAGTGGCTGGTTATGTATCCGTCAATTACCCAAGGCAAAATATTTTACTGGTTCACAACAATCAGCCGGGAGCACAGGAAGTGATCAGTGCATTTCAGGATACCCTGCTGCAAAAAGTGGCCATGCACAATCAATTGTATGACAGCCTGCACCTGGCCAGGGTAAACGGATATTATTTTGACAATACCCTGGTTGGAAATCGCAGGGTTAGCCAGCTGGTGATGGCAGATGCAGGAGCCGGACAAGGACCCGCAATTGTTTCCGGACAACGCGTTGCCCGCCCGGGAAATGTGCAGGAAGTGATTTTTCGCAGCGAAGGGATTGAAGGGGTTATGGGGAAAATGAGGCCGGATCAGAAAAATATATTGATTACACTGATCAGCGGTGAGCCGTTCTTGTCTGATTATCTGCGCCAACTGCATGAATATCGCCGTGAATTTGACATTTCAGTGTTTGGTATTCCCGAGTGGGAGGATTATCAGAGCATTGAAATTGATTACCTGCAAAACCTGAATGTCCATATATTTTCTCCCGATTTTTACGATTATTCAGACCGTCACATACATGATTTTGTGAACAGGTACAGGGGAGTCTATCACACTGAGCCAGACGATGATGCTTTTAAGGGCGCGCAAACCACCTATTTCTTCCTCAATGCGCTGTATGAATACGGTAAAGACTTTGACCGCTGTATGGCGCTGCTGAACAACAGGGGTTTTGAAAGTCCCTTTTCATTTCAGCGTCCTTTTGGCAAAGGACATGGTTGGGAAAATACCAACACCAGTATTTCCCGCATCCAGAATTACCGGCGGGTGGATGTGAGCCGGCCAATTGATTTACTTGCAGGAGAAGACCCGGATGAAGGAGAAGATGTCAGCGAAGATCAATGATCTCAATTCCCGGATAGGCTGAGGGGTCAAAAGAAAATTTTTCGTCAGGAATTTCAGGGTTTGGTTCCAGTGACTTTATCTTGTATCGGTAGATTCCCCCGTGCCTGTCGTGGGCTTCCGTATATTCCAGCCTGTGACTCTCTGTATTGATGGCAACCCGGTATTTATAAAATGCCTGTGGCTGTTCGGGTATCATATCAATGATGTGTACAGTTTCGTTGTTATGTGGCTCTTCCCTGATCCAGGTTGAACGAAAATCTTTCCTGAAATTTTCAAGAACAGAAGTCGGGGTCATGGCGCCTTCCGTATCTTCGGCCAGGCTGATGTGTACTTCATTGACCTCTTCCATGAATGTCCACACCACTTCGCCATCTGAAATGAAGTAATTGTCACCTATGCGCATATGATATTGATCACCCCTTGTGTATAAAACAGCATCCGTTTCCTCATCATGGGCATTGCCGTCGTCTTCCATCTGATATACAAATGAAGCATAAAGCGACTCATAACTCCGGAGAACCTGTCCCGCCTCCTCCAGGATCTCCTCTGCCTTTTCTTCATAGATCCTCGGGGGATCGTCCTGATTCTGAACCGCGGCAAGCTGCATACAGAAAATAAAACATATAAGTGCGGTCATGGTTTTGGTGGTTTTTTACTCATTTTGCAGAATTTCTTCCAGGCGCATTTCGTCCCTGACCCGTACCTCCCTGGCTTTGCTGCCTTCAAACGGGCCGACAATACCCGCTGCTTCAAGCTGATCAATAATCCTGCCAGCCCTGTTGTAGCCGAGTTTTAATTTTCGCTGAATCAATGAGGTGGATCCCTGCTGGGTGGAAACCACAATGCGGGCTGCTTCCTCAAACAATTCATCCCGCTCAGACGGGTCTCCCGCTTCCTGTTCAGCTGCTTCATCCTCGTGGTATTCAGGCAGGTGAAAGGCGTCGGGGTAGGCTCTTTGTGATCCGATGAATTCGCAGATGCGTTCAATTTCCGGGGTATCGATAAAAGCGCATTGCAGCCGGAGCAGATCGCTTCCCGTGGAGAGCAGCATATCTCCGCGACCGATCAGTTGCTCTGCACCCCCGCTGTCGAGTATGGTACGGGAATCAATTTTGGAGGTAACCCGAAAGGCAATTCTTGCAGGGAAGTTGGCCTTGATGGTTCCGGTAATGATATTGACCGATGGCCGTTGCGTGGCAATAATCAAGTGGATTCCAACGGCACGGGCCAGCTGGGCCAGGCGTGCGATCGGAAGTTCAATTTCTTTCCCGGCTGTCATGATCAGGTCGGCAAACTCATCAATAAACAATACGATATACGGCAGAAAGCGGTGACCTAAATTGGGGTTGAGTCGCCGTGACACAAATTTTGCATTGTATTCTTTGACATTTCTTGCCTGGGCATCTTTCAGCAGGTCATAGCGGTTGTCCATCTCGATACAAAGCGAGTTGATGGTCCTTACTACCTGCCGGGTTTCTGTAACGATGGCCTCTTCCGCATCCGGAAGTTTGGCAAGGAAATGTCTTTCTATTTTAGAGAAAAGATTCAGTTCAACTTTTTTCGGATCCACCAGTACAAACTTCACATAAGCCGGGTGCTTTTTTTAAAGGATGGATGACAAAATGGCGTTCAGCCCCACAGATTTACCCTGCCCGGTTGCTCCTGCCATCAACAGGTGGGGCATTTTTGTGAGGTCTGCAATGAAGGTTTCGTTGGCAATGGTTTTGCCAAGGCCTATGGGGAGCTCGTAAGAGGAGTTGCGGAAACGGTCGCTGCCCAGTACGGATTTCATGGAAACGATCTCCGGTTGACTGTTTGGTACCTCAATGCCGATGGTACCTTTTCCGGGGATGGGGGCAATGATCCGTATGCCCAGTGCGGCAAGGCTTAGCGCAATGTCATTCTCAAGGTTTCTGATTTTGGAGATCCGCACACCCGGTGCAGGAATGATCTCATACAGGGTAACCGTGGGTCCAACAGTTGCCTTTATTTTGTCAATGCTTATATTGTAATTGTTAAGTGTTTCAATGATGCGGTTTTTGTTTGCCTCCAGCTCATCCTTGTTTACATGAATTGTTCCGCTGCCCCTGTCGTCGAGCAGACGAAGCTCAGGCAACCGGTAGCGGGGCAGATCCAGTGTCGGGTCATACTCACCAAGGTGAGACAGGTCAGGCATTTCATCTCCATCATCCGAGTAGGGGTCTTCAATTGCCTGGTAATTGTTGCCTGTAACTTTACCGTCAGCGATTTCAATTTCCAGCTCGTGATCTCCGACGGTTTCTTCTTCTTTGTCACTTTCAGCATCCGGAAGCAGGGTATCAAGTTCAATGCCTGAGGTAATAGGCTGTTCAATACTTTCCGGGGAAGACCCTTCTTCTTTTTCAGGAATCGCCACCGGATCAGCTTGTGACTCTGAATCCTCATCCGGACTTGCCTGAAGCTGGTCATCTGTAAGTTTCTCTGAAACGGACTCTTCATCCCATGAATCAGCCGCATCGGCAGGATGCACGGTTTCTTCTTCGGCCTGTTTCGCGCTGAAGACCCTGGCCAGGTATGCCCAGGCATTTCTGAAATTAGGGTCAAATACAATGATGATCCATACACCGGCAGTAAATAACAATAGAATGGCTGTCCCGGCTTTTCCCAGCAATCCATTCAGCCAAAGGGCGCCTTCATAGCCAAATATTCCGCCGAGTATCAGCAGGTCACCGGCACCGATCAGGTAACCAAAAAAAACAGAAAACCACGCCAGCAAAAATAGTGAATTTGCGATGGTTCGTTTTACCGGAAGTATGCGAACCCCGGTCAAAATCCGGATGCCGCATACAAACAATATCAAAACAAATGCAAAAGATGTAATCCCAAATCCTTTTTTGATGAAAAAGTGAGCCAGGATGGCACCAATCCTTCCCATCATGTTGGTCACTTCAATCGAGGAATCCGTCAGTAAAGCCCAGTTGAAACTTCTTCCGTCGAGCAGGGCATCGTCTGATTTCCAGCTGAACAGGTATGAGATAAATGAAAGCAACAAAAAAACGGAGAGCAATACCATAAAGAGTCCGGCGGCCTTCCGTACCCGGCTGTCGGAGGAAAATTTTCCCGGGCCTGGCCATTTTTTCTTCTTACCATTTTTGCCTGCCCCGGTTTTTTGGGAAGACTTAAAGGTATTCTTCTTAAATGTATTGTTGCTGGAAGGCATTTCCTGGGTGTTAAGTTGAAAACCAACAAAGTTAAGAAAAACGGCATTTAAAACCCGAGGGTTTTCAGCATCGATTTATAACTCTGTTCTTTTGCAAATAACTTGGTGTGATATTCACCTTCTTCATCCCGGTCGATAATTACCATTTTTGGTGCCGGGATCAGGCAATGTTGGAGTCCGCCGAATCCTCCCAGTGATTCCTGGTAGGCGCCTGTATGGAACATTCCGATATACTGGGTGCTGTCTTTTTTCAACTTTGGAAGAAAAACAGCGTTGGCATGGGCCTCGGCATTGTAATAATCCATGCTGTCGCAGGTCAGCCCTCCGAGGTTTACCCTTTCATATTCCCTGTCCCAGTTATTCAGTGCCAGCAGGATAAAACGCTGTTTGCTGGCCCAGATGTCGGGTAGTGTGGTCATGAAGCTGCTGTCGATCATATTCCACAGCTCACGGTCGTTCTGTTGTTTCTGGTTCAGGATCGAATAAATGACGGCCCCGCTTTCCCCCACTGTAAATGCTCCAAACTCAGTAAAGATGTTGGGTTCAGGAACATCATGCTGTTCACAAATCATTTTTATCTGGCCAATGATCTCTTCCGCCATATATTCATAATCATATTCAAATCCCAGTGAATTTTTAATTGGAAATCCTCCTCCAATATTCAGGCTGTCCAGTTCAGGGCAGATCTTTTTCAGCTGGCAGTATACATTCACACATTTGGAAAGTTCATTCCAATAATATGCGTTGTCTTTGATTCCGGTATTGATGAAAAAGTGAAGCATTTTCAGTCCGAACCGACGATCATTCTGAATGTGGGCCTTGTAGTAGGGTACGATGTCTTTGTAACGGATTCCCAGCCTGGAAGTGTAAAACTCGAACATTGGTTCCTCCTCAGCAGCTATGCGGATTCCAAGATTACATTGCCTGTCATCACGGATGAGTTCGTTATATTCTTTGATCTCATCCTTGTTATCGATTACCGGAATGGTATTTTCAAAGCCATTATTGATCAGGTCACTGACCTTTTCTGTGTAAAGGGGGCGTTTAAAACCGTTGCAGACCACGTAGCGGGATTTATCTATCAGCCCCATCCGGAGCAATTCCTCCACAATGAATACATCAAAAGCAGAGGAGGTTTCAATGTGTATATCGTTCTTTAGTGCTTCTTCAAGTACAAAAGTGAAATGCGAACTTTTTGTACAGTAACAATAATGATATTCTCCGTTGTAGTCGACCCTGGCCATTGCGACATTGAACATTCGCTTTGCTTTTTGGATTTGCTGGCTGATTTTAGGCAAATAGCTGATCTTTAACGGAGTACCGTATTGCTTAACCAGATCCATCATGCACAGGTCATGAAAATACAGTTCATTGTCAATGACTTTGAACTCTTCCTGGGGAAAGTCAAAAGTTTGTTCGATCAGGTCGATGTATTTGTTTTTCATCACACCGGAGTTTAAAATTACCGAATGACCCTGAGGCTTTTATTGAACCTAATGTTATTGGGGAATCCTTTGTTTGGATCGAGAGACAACCATACAAACATTGCCCTCCCGACAATATGGTCTTCCGGAACAAACCCCCAGTATCTTGAATCGGCGGAATTATGCCGGTTGTCTCCGACCATCCAGTAATAATCCATTTCAAACGTATAGGTGTCGGTCTCCTCACCGTTTATCATGATGCGGTTGTTATCCGTTGTTAATTCATTGCCTTCATATACGGTGATGATTCTTTCATACAACGGTAAATTATCCAGGTTAATATCAACGGTGGCTCCCTTTTCAGGAATGTAGAGCGGTCCGAAATGGTCTTCGTTCCATGGGAAATTTTCGTGGTGAGGGAAAATATGCTGTTCACCCTGTCCTTCCGGACGGCTGACCCTGGTCACTGATTCCACACCTCCGGCCCTTTGTATTTCCGTGGCATTTTCCCCGGTCATGGCCAATATGTAAACATCCTGTGCAGCCTGACCCCAGTCAGTGATATTTAGCCTGTCGATCAGGCGGGCAGACAGTCTGGTTCCGTCGGTAACAACCCTGTAATTGTGCTGTACATCCGGCGGGTCGGGCAGGGGTTCGTCATTGATGTAGAGGTTTCCTCCACGGATGGCAAAGGTATCGCCCGGAATGGCCACGCATCGCTTGATATAGTTCTCTCTTTTATCAACCGGCCTGTGGGTGATGTCAAAACGGTTCCAGACCGCATCGCGGCCCATCTCCCTGACAAGGGAATAATAACTCTGGTTTTGCAACTGAAGGGCCACGGTATCTCCTTCCGGGTAATTGAAAACCACCACATCGTTGTTGCTGATTGAGCGTATTCCAGGATACCGGTAATGGGGAAGTTGTATCCAGTCCACAAAGGACCGGGTGTGTTCAGTGAGTGGCAGTGTATGGTGGGTGAAGGGAAATGCGATGGGTGTCCGGGGGATTTTCGGCCCGTAACTCAGCTTGCTCACAAAAAGATAGTCGCCCACAAGCATTGACTTTTCCATGGAAGAGGTGGGTATGGTGTAAGCCTCCAGCATGAATGTGCGTATGATGGTGGCGGCGATCACGGCAAAAATGATGGCATCTGCCCATTCGCGGGCCGCGGATTTTTTGACCAGCGGGAGCCTGGAAGGATGCGTATATTCTTCATTTTTCGCGAACCCAAGGTAGGGCAGGAAAAGAAAGGGGAAGAGTACACCCAGTGCTTGTTCTCCAAGTCCGTTTTTCCTGAAGCACTTCAGGGTTTCTACCACCATCAGTAAAAGGGTGAATACATTAATGAACGGAAGCAGAACAAAAATCAGCCACCACAATGGCTTGTCAATGACTTTTAACCAGATATAGGCATTATACAGAGGAATAAGTGCTTCCCAGCCTTTGTAACCTGCTTTCCGGAATATTTTCCACAACCCTGCCAGGGATGCAAGGAAAAAAATCAGGGTTAATATCATATACATGCTCATGGCATTGAAGTTAAATCTTTAATAAATCTTTCATGGTGAATACTCCCTGTTTGCCTTGTACCCATTGGGCAGCAAGCAATGCGCCTTCTGCAAACCCGCTTCTGTCGTGTGCGGTATGTTTGATCTCGATGCTGTCGATGACCGACTCATAAGACACGATGTGTGTTCCTGTAATACTTTCTATCCTGTAAGCCTTAACCGGCAATACATTATCGGGAAGATGATCATCTGCATTGCCCCATTTGACCAGCCCTTTGCGTGCCCGGATAATATCGCCGGCCAGGGTAATGGCAGTGCCGCTGGGGGCATCCAGCTTTTGTGTGTGATGGGTTTCCGTGATCCGGGGCCTGTACCCGTCCATCTCAGACAACATTCCGGCAAGGCAGCGGTTCAATTCAAAAAAGAAGTTGACCCCAATGCTGAAGTTGGAGGCATGAAACAATGTTTGCTTTTCTTTCTGGCATAGAGATTCAAGGGCCGGCAGTTCGTTAAGCCAACCTGTTGTGCCGGTGATTACGGGTACATGATACCCAAAACACTTTCTGATATTTTCGGGGGCGGCTGAGGGGGTTGAAAATTCAATGGCCACATCACAATCAGCCAGGCGGTCGCCCTCGGTTTCCCATTGCATTTCATTATCTATTATAACGCTGACCATGTGATTGCGGGCAAGGGCAAGCTTTTCAATTGCTTTACCCATTTTCCCGTATCCAATCAGTGCGATTTGCAGTTTTTTTTCCATCATACATTAAAACCTGATAGTTACCGTAAACTGTGGACCCATCCTTGGAAATACATTACCGGATGCTGAAGGGAGGGCGTGTGAGTCCATACCTAAACTGAGTTCTTCTCCCACATCAAAGTTCATTAAATGGGCATCAACGCTGGCATCCAAAATATTCAGAAGGTAAAGCGCAGCGGTAAGGATATAAGTGATTTCAAGGTTTCTCCTGTAAAAGTCCATGGCCCTCTCCAGCATGGCAGTTGAATGCCTCGGGAAATCATCCTCGGTGTTGGGATTTCCATCCACCCTTGCAATCCAGGCTTGTCGCCATTTCTGGTACTCGGAGTTGTTCATATCCAGAAAATAGTACAGGGTGCCGAACCCGGCATAGATGATGGGGACTTTCCAATATTTCCGGTTGTAAATCTGCCCCATACCGGGAAGGGTTGCTGAGAGCATTGCTGCTTTGGCAGGGGAAGGTTCGAAGGTTTCTTCCATATTCAATTCAGGCTCAGGCCGGGCTTCCTCTTCCTGAACCTGGGCCGTTGCGGTGGGAAGCATAAAAAAAACAAGCAGGAATAAACAGCCTGTTTTGACAAAAGGCTTCCACAGGGCGGTTCTGACTGCCCTGTGGCCTGACGGCTTATCCGTATGAACAGAATATTTCCACACCTTGTTGTCTGCTGGCCTTATTGAGTTAAGAGTTCTGCGATCCGAAGCAGATCATTTTCTGATCTGTAACTGATTACGATTGAACCCTGTCCGTTTGCCCTGTTTTTCAGCTGTATCCGGGTGTTAAACCGCTCTTCCAGGACTTTTTTGAGCTCCCGGTATTCTTTTTGATTTGCTGCTTTCGGTTTTTTTACCGGTGTTTTCTGCTCTTCTTCATTGCTGAGCAATTGTTTGATGATTTCCTCAAGCTCCCTGACTGACAGATCCTGTGCCAGTACATCCTGGTATACCTCAAGCTGGGTTTGAGGATCTTCCAGCGATAACAATGCTTTGGCATGACCGGTCGAAATGAGTTCCTGACGCAGCCCGATCTGGATCTCACCGGGCAGCTTCAGCAATCTCAGAAAGTTGGCAATGGACGAACGGCTTTTGCCCAGTCTTTCACTCAGTGTTTCCTGGGTCAGCTTATAGTCCTCTATCAATTGCTTATATCCCATTGCGATCTCAATGGGATTCAGGTTTTCACGCTGGATATTTTCCACTATGGCCATTTCCAGCATGGTATTGTCTTCTGCTGCAATGATGTATGCCGGAATAGATCGGAAG
>PWIY01000351.1 GCA_003560215.1 Bacteroidales bacterium
AGTAAAGGCCCGTGAACGGCTCGATCTGCGGGGTAAAATACCCGTCATTGGAATCGCCAAACGGCTGGAAGAAATTTATTTTCCGGGCGACAGCATTCCGCTTTATATTGACAAAACCTCTGAAACCCTGAAAGTGATTCAGCATATGCGTGATGAGGCACATCGTTTTGGCATCAATCATCACAGGTTGCGCCGGGAAAAGGGAAGCCTGAAGTCTGAGTTGTCTGAGATCCGCGGAATAGGACCGGTGACCGTTCAGGCATTGCTGAGAAGGTTCCGTTCTGTGGAAGGGATCCGAAAGGCCGGTTACAAAGAACTGGAAGAAGCGGTCGGGCCTTCCAAAGCAAGGATTATTCAGAATTACTTTTTAAATTTGGAGCAGGATGAGGGAAAAGAGCAGACTTGAAAAATTTCTGATCTGGCGAGCGAAAAACATCACCGAAAAACAGCTTTTGTTGATCCTGGCTGTGGTGATTGGTATGATTGCCGCCGTGGCCGCTGTGGTGCTGAAAACTTCTGTGCACTACCTGGAGGCGTGGGTGCGAAGCGGCCCGGTCTATCACACCGGGAACTGGCCTTTTTTTGCCTTCCCGCTTGTCGGGATCCTCATTACCGTGATATATGTACGTTACTTTGTCAAAGACGACATCAGTCATGGGGTATCCAAGATTCTTTATGCCATTTCCCGAAACCGGGGTGTGATGAAATTGCACAATACCTATTCCTCCATTATTGCCTGTACATTCACAGGAGGTTTTGGCGGTTCGGTGGGGATGGAGGCCCCGATCGTTTCCACCGGCGCTGCCATCGGATCCAATGTGGCTCAGGCGGCCAGGCTTGGGTTCAGGCGCAGAAATCTCCTGATCGGTTGCGGGGCGGCAGCGGCAATTGCTGCGATTTTCAATGCCCCCATTGCCGGGTTGATTTTCTCGCTTGAAGTTCTTGCCCTTGATTTAACCATGACATCTGTGATTCCGCTGTTGATCGCAACGGTGGTGGGAGCCATTTTTTCAACCCTTTTTCTCGGTGAAGGAGTGGAGTTTTATTTTGCGGTGCAGGATCCTTTCAACTACAGCCATATCCCCTTTTATGTTTTGCTGGGTCTGACCACCGGAGCAGTGTCGCTGTATTTTTCCTGGATCAATGAAAAGGTGGAGACACAGGTCAAGAAAGTTGCCCGGCCGTTCAACAGGGTACTTTATGGTGGCGTTTTACTCGGGTTATTGATCTTTTTATTCCCGCCACTCTTCGGCGAGGGGTATTTTGCCATGCGCGGATTGCTGTCAGGTCAGCCTGAGCAATTGCTTGAGCAGAGCATCTTTGCCCGTTTAGTAGGTGAATCCGGCCTGTATTTTGTCGGTTTTATGCTGCTGGTATTGCTGTTCAAAGCCTTGGCCACCTCATTGACCACGGGTGCGGGTGGGATTGGTGGTGTGTTCGCGCCCAGTCTTTTTATGGGCAGCATAGCCGGATTCCTGTTTTCCCGGACAACCAATATGTTTACCCGCTGGAGTGTGTCAGAACACAATTTCGCGCTGGTTGGGATGGCAGGTTTGATTGCGGGCGTGATCCATGCCCCGCTGACCGCGACTTTCCTCATTGCCGAGATTACCGGTGGTTATGAGTTGTTTATTCCCCTCATCCTGGTTTCATCAATTGCCTACATTACAGTGAATTACTTTCAGCCACACTCTCTGTACACCCGTCATCTGGCGGCAAAAGGTCAGCTTATCACCCATCATAAGGATCAGACAGTTTTAACCTTGCTGCAGGTGGGTGAAGTACTTGAAACCAACTTCGATAAGCTCCACCCGAATATGACACTTGGAGAACTGGTTAAGGTCATTGCAAGGGCAAGCCGGAATATTTTCCCGGTCACCGACGAAGAGAATAACTTTCTCGGGCTGGTGCGTCTGGACGATGTCAGGGAGATCATGTTTGACCGCAGCCAGTATGATACCCTGAAAGTACATAATCTGATGGTGCAGCCCAGGGCAACAGTTCAAATGGATGACAGTATGGATACCGTGATGCAAAAGTTTCGTGATGCCGGCCTGTGGAATATGGCGGTACTGGAGAATGGAAAGTACAAGGGGTTTGTATCCAGGGCCAATGTGTTCAATATTTACAGGAACAGGTTGCTGGAAGTTTCACAGGATTAGTCCTTTGCGGGTTACTTAGTGTCATCAGGCCCCGTCGCGGAAGGCCATAAAGCAGGCCGCATCTGGGTACATAGCGTTATGGGCTTCTCGGTGTCATCAGGTCCCGGAGTCCTGCATCATATTCAGCAGATCTTCTTCACTGATTATCGGAATGTCAAGGGCTTCGGCTTTCTTCCTTTTCTCAGGCCCCATATTGTCTCCTGCCACAAGGAAGTCGGTTTTGGAAGAGATGCTTCCTTTAATTGTTCCTCCCTTGTTTTCAATGAGCTGCCTGATTTCTTCCCGGCTGTGATTGTGAAACACCCCTGATATTACAAAGGATTTACCGGACAGGACGGTGGGTGCGGTGGTGGTTGTTTCCTCCTTCATGGCGAGATTCAGGCCGGCATTTCTCAGCCGGTTCACAATCTCTGTATTCCGGGGGTCATTGAAATGGGCTTCAATGCCTGACGCGACCTTATCTCCCACATCATCCACCCGGATCAGTTCTTCCCTGGAGGCATTCATCAGGTTGTCAATATTTCCAAAATGCCTTGCAAGCTTGCGTGCCATGGTTTCACCCAGGTGCCGGATTCCAAGGGCATAAAGGACGCGTTCAAAGGGCACCTCTTTTGATGTTTGAAGCGCATTCAGGATATTCCGCACTGTTTTTTCCCGGAAACTCAGGGTTCTGCTTTTGCCGGTTTCCGGGTCGGTAATTGTTTTTTCCAGGCCGATCAGGTCTTCATACGTTAAATCATACAGATCGGCAATGTGGTGTATCTTCCCTTTTCTGATCAGCAACTCGGTTTTTCCCTGTCCCAGGCTGTCGATATTCATCGCCCTTCTGCTGATGAAATGTTCAATGCGGCCCTGGATCTGTGGGGGGCATTCTTCGGAATTGGGGCAATAATGTACGGCCTCTCCTTTGTCTCGTTTTAACGCAGTGCCGCATTCGGGGGAATTGTCAATGAAGTGCAGGGGAGTGGCCCCGGCTGGTCTCAATGACTCATCCACCCCGACGATCTTGGGGATAATGTCTCCCCCTTTTTCCACATAAACGCTGTCTTTGTCATGCAGGCCAAGCTCTTCCATCCTGTCCTGGTTGTAAAGGGAGGCACGCCTGACGGTACTTCCGGCAATGGTTACCGGTTCAAGAACAGCAACCGGGGTAACTGCACCGGTCCGTCCGACCTGGTAGATTACATCAAGGAGCTTGGTAAGGCCACGTTCAGCTTTGAATTTGTATGATATCGCCCATCGGGGAAATTTACTGGTATAGCCAAGTTTTTCCTGTTGCCGGTAATTGTTCACCTTGATAACCACCCCGTCGATGTCGAAGGGAAGCTGGCCGCGTTCGGCCTCGATGCCTGTGATATAGCTGAAAACCTCTTCAATTCCGGTGCATTTGCTGATCCGGTCTGACACCTTAAATCCCCATTGCTTCAGGGTGTTCAGGCTGTCCCAGTGGTTGCTGAAAGGAAGATTTTCTCCCAATACCCCGTATATGAAACAATCGAGGTGGCGTTGTGCCACCTGTGCCGAGTCCTGGAGTTTCAGGCTGCCGGCGGCGGCATTTCTGGGGTTGGCAAACGTTGCCTCCCCATTTTTTTCCTTTGCCCGGTTGAGTTGCACAAAACTATGATGTGGCATGTAAACCTCCCCGCGTACTTCAAATGCGGAAATATGATCTGTGGTTTTAACCTTAAGCGGAATACTCGGAATGGTTTTTACGTTTGTGGTAATTTCATCTCCCTGTACCCCGTCTCCGCGCGTGGCTGCCCTTTCCAGCTCTCCCTCACGGTATGTAACTCCGATGGCCACACCGTCAAACTTGAGTTCACACACATACTCGTAGGGCTCGCCGCCCAGGCCTTTTCGTACGCGTTGGTCAAAAGCGGTCAGTTCTTCCCTGCTGTAGGTATTGCTCAGTGACAGCATGGGATATTTGTGCCTGACGGCCGGAAATTTTTTTGTCACCTGCCCGCCGACACGCTGGCTGGGTGAGTTCTTGTCAAGAAGATGGGGGAAGCGTTTTTCCAGGGAGATCAGTTCCTCCATGAGCTGATCAAACTCGTAGTCGCCGATAACCGGGTCGGCCAGGACATAATAGCGGTAATTGTGTTCATTGATCTTTGCGGAGAGTTCCTCTATGCGCTTCCTGGCTTCTTCTTCCTTCATGGGGTTTTTAGAAATTGGTAAATGACATCTGCTGTTTCAGGGAAGCGTAAAATTAAGAAAAAAGCCGGTACGGGGCCGGCTTTGGTGGTTGGTTTACGTATAATGGCAGTGGTTGGGTGTATGACAACGCCTGAATGAAACTGACAGTGCCTGAATGGTGCTCACAATGCCTGAATGGCGTTGGCGGGCTGCGGTGCGCCGTAAATTGTTTATGGCCCCCCGATGACCAGGCTCAGATTTCTTGAATTAATAAACATGACCGGGATCTTCTCCTTGTTGTACAAAACCCTTTCCTCTTCTTTGTTGAACGGGTTGCAGGTGAGCTTGTCGGGGTCGGAGGTGATCATGATGGCCTCGGCATTTTTTTCCCTGGCAAATTTCAATACATGTTTCGCAAACGAACCACCGGGGCTGGAGCAGGATACCGTATTCGGTACTTTGGCATGCTCCAGTATTTCAACAACCTGCTTGCGGTCTGCACTGAGTTTGCGGTCGGTGTCTTTGTCACCATAGTTATCAACAAAAATATCAAAATGGCTGCCCGCTTTCTGATGCAGGATCCTGGCCCATTTCACTTTTTGTTTGGAGCCGGGTTGCAGATCCAGGGGGTAAACAATATTTTTATAGGCAATATTTTCGGCAGGACGTTGAATAACGATAACCGGGCAAGGGCATTTTTTGACCACCTTCAGGGCAAAGCTGCCTGTGATATGCTGCAACCCTTTTTTTCCATGGGTTCCCAGGAAATGAAATAGTACGCCGTGCTCCTTTGCTGTGGTGGCAATGTTCTGACATACTTTGCCTTTTTTGATAATCGGGGTCACTTCAACCTGGAAATCCTCATGGGCTTTTTTGGCAATGTAATTTAATTTCTCTGCAACATAGTCCTCTTTTTGCTTTTCCTTTTTCAACATCCTCCTTGTGTATTTGTCGATGATATGTATCAGGAGAATTTTAGCACCGAAATGTTTTGCCAATACAGCGGCATGTTCCAGTGCATGATCGCTGACTTCAGAAAAATCAGTGGATACCAGGAAAGTCGGATGGTCGGCGGTGTCCATGGCAGGAATTTTTGTGGTGGTAAATGCCTGTTTAAGGCCACAAGTTATGAAAATTCCGTCATGTAAAAAAATTATCCGGCTAAATTTCCGGTTTGTCGTGCTGATTTGGGTTTATGAAGCATGAGGGAGGTTGTTTTCTGTCGGTTGGGGATGTTTGCTGACAGAACAAAGGTTTACCGGAACGGGAAGCGATAGTATAAACTGTAATGCAATGTCATGGCAGTGTTGCTGCCAGAGCCACCGAAGCCTCCCACATAATAGGGATCCATTTCAGGTTCGGAGGTGGCGTTCAGTAAAATTTTTCCTCTCAGGCTCCAGCCAATATAGAAATTGCGTAAGATTTCTGTTTTCAGGCCAATCCCTGCTTCAATCCAGTGGGCCTGATAAATATCTCCCTCAATGGCAGTCTGGTGATCTCCCCAGTATTCATCGGGGATCATGATAAAAGGGGCCTCCTGGCGGGTGCGGCTGTAGCCGTAGCGCAGCGAAACCAATACGGCATCATTGACAGGGCCGGTAATGTATTGTAAAAGATTGAAGTCTGCACCGGCACGCCCGAAAAACCCGTCAGCCGTATACTGGTGGGTTTCCTTCTCCACTTCCACCCTGAGCATTCCGGCCTCCGCAACGGCAAACAAGTTTTCCCTCCATTCGAAGTCAACGGAAACCCCGATTGGAAAAACTTCCGGTTCAATGATCTGCCTGGCAAAACCTGATACGTCAACTCCCACCCGGACCGAAGGGTGAAAAATCGTGTCATTTTCGCCGGCTGCCAGGCTCAGATTCATTGTCATTGTCATTGCCGGGATCAGGAATAAATACTTGAATATGCTCATCAAATGTATTTGTTACACGATTGTTTGTTATCGACAGCGATACCAGCTGATTGGCTGAATACCTGACATCCGTGATGTCATAAAACATGGTGAAACCGCATTCTACGGATATCAAATGTACATCATGCCTGTAGTCCAGGGTGATGGTATCATTTGTGTGCTCAAAAGAGAGCACAAATTCACTTGTGTTGTCATTGGGGTTAAGCGGAACTTCGATCAGGGAAACGCCGGATTCCCGGTCGTAAATGCGATCATCGGGTCTGCCGGTTGCGTAAACTGTAAGTGAGTCAACGGGTGCTCTTGTTTCATCTTCCTGCCCGGACAGGTAAAAAGCGATCCGCAAGGGGTTTGCAGTGACCTCCTCACATACCTCGTCGTCCTGGCACGCTGACAAAAACAGTGTGGCCAGCATCAGGAGGGGAAAGAGCATCCGCAGATGGCGGAATGAGGTTTGCGCCGGATTATGCATGATGGCAAAATTAAGAAAAAAGCCCTTGCCACGTTAAAAAGTAACGCTCCCGGTTAAAATTGGTCAGCCCTCAGAAAGATGAATCCTCCGGGTATGATTCCTGTGTCCTGAATATCGGTGAGATGGCCGTCCGGGTCGTACCGCAGCATCTGCCCCCGTTGTACATAATCCACTGCGTCTGAAACGTAAACGTCTCCGTTGCCGGGGTCCGCAGCCAGACCGTAAAATATCCTTCCTTCAGCCTTGATGAATTTTTCTGGTGAGGCAGCCTCCTGGTTTACATCCATCCGGAATACATCCCCGCCGAGGAAATAGAGCGTTTTGCCGTCGGGGCAGCTGACCAGCCGGCTGTAGGTGATCTCTTTGTCGGGGAGCGTATATTCGCCCCTGATTCTGAACCCGTTTCTGTCTATCTGGTACAAAACCGGCCGTGACTTCAGCAGGGGATCCCCACCTGCAAGCACCCAGAGACGCCCCTGGTGATCTTTGGTCAAGGACACAGGGCCGGGTGGAACTTCGAGGCTGTCGGCCAGTTGGTTGGTTTCCGTGTCAATGGCGTAGAGCTGCCCGGATTCCACACCGGTGGTAACTGCATAATCTCCAAACATCATGATTTCTTCTGTCCACCCGTTGACTGCCACGGAACCCTTGATTGTTTTTTGCTGCAGATCAATAAGATGCACTTTCCCGGCGTAAAGGTCAGTGATATATCCTGTTCCATTGGAGGCCATGGTCATGTAGCGGGGGGAGGTCAGCCCGGATATGACATGTGATTGCTCCAGGCTTACCGGGTCTGTAACCGCCACTTTGCCAGAGTTGTTCACAATAAGCCAAAGTTCGTCCTCATTGAGGAATGCGGACTGGAGCACATCACCGGGTTGTTTGCCGTTGGCTTTCTGATAGAGGTTGTGGTGAACCTCCTTGTTGGTTTTGTCGTAGTAACTCAGGGATGCATTGCCCCAACCGTAATTCCCTTCGTTGAGTATAAACAGGCCTTCACCGGGAACGATGTCAGGCAGTCCGGCATCGGTTTCAGCTTCTTCTTTTTCGCAGGATGCGAACAGGAGCGCAGTCAGTGTAGCTGTGATCAAAAGAGTGAAGAGACGAAAAGGGGGATGTGTCATAGATGTAGGTTTATGGTGTTTGGATTGTCCGGGGTCGCTGATTTAGGTGAATCCGGTAAATGTTATTCAGGCCGGGAAATCTTATTCATCAGTAAAGAAAAAGCGTTCGGTATGCGTATGGCGGGATGTGGTGACGCGCAAAAGGTACATTCCCGGGGCCATGGACACCCGGGGCATTTTCATGTGGTGGACACCTGCCTGGTTCATTTCTGTTTTCGCACTGTATATAACCGATCCATGCATCGTCATGATGCTCATTTCAACTTCCGAGGCCTCCGGAATCCGGAGTCTGATCCTGCTGGCGGCATTTGCCGGATTTGGGATCACTGAAGCCTGCAGGCCCTGTTCGCCATCATTTGCCTGGTGAATGATGCCGACGGCATCGAGGTCGAACCCGCCGGTGGGGAAAGCGGTGGGCCAGGGGTCGTTGATGATGTTACCGTGGGAGTCGTAAGTGGCATATTCGGGGTCAATGCTTCCCACCACGTCAATGATCCTTACATGGGTAATGTGATTCACGTCCAGACCGGGAGTACCGGCCAGGGTATCCAGGTCAAAGGGGGTGCCATAGAATATGCGGTATTTGCCGGCCAGGTTATGAATGTGTTCGGCTTTCAATGTGCCGAAGGAACTGACCTGGGTGTCGGCAGGGGTCAGGGAGGTATTCGGGAAGCGTACAAAGTGCTCCCCATCTGAACTTACTTCCACAAACCCCAGTTCGAGGAAGTAATCGTCAAAAGCGTTTTCAAATACTGCAAAATCCCAGCCTTCTCCATTGGTGATGGGCGGATCAAAGGTGAGTGTAACATATCCGCCGTCGCCCAGGCTCAGGGTTCCTTTTTCGCCGGCCTTTCCGATGACGTCCTGACAACTTCCGGCAGAAGCGAGGCCTATTTCCGGCCTGGAGATGTCCATGTGCCCCCGGACGACTTCACATCCGGATGCCCATCCCACAAAAACCGTGGAATCCTTGTGAATGGCGGTTGTTCCCTTTTGCCCTGCCGGCGGAGCAAACTGTGCCTTCGCCGGAGCGGGAAACAACCACCCCGCAGCCAATGCCAGAATAACTGCCAGGAATAAGTTGCAGCGATCAGTCCGGGCGCAGCCAGCGCCCCTGACCATTGCGTGAATAACCGGCAAATAACGGATGAATTGCAGACAGAAGCTTGTTTTTACCATTTATACGGGGTGGTGTTTATCCAGATATGTTACTGTTTCGGGTTTGATACTGTTTCCGGTGTGTTATTGTTTGACGATGCGCCGGCTGTGACGAAAATTCTGCCCCTCCAGGATAACGACATATGGCCCTTCCGGTAGCGATGAAAGATCAACAGAGTCACCCTGTCTGACGGCAGCCGTATGCAACAGCCGGCCGGCAAAATCCAGAATACGAAGTTCTGCCGTTTGGTCACGCAGGTTTCCGGGAAGGCGGATCCGGGCCTGATCGCGAACCGGATTGGGGTAGATCAGAGATTCCTCTGCATGATCAATACCGGCAACCGGTGTCGGATCATTGTCATCCCAGGTGGTGACCTCTCC
>PWIY01000348.1 GCA_003560215.1 Bacteroidales bacterium
AGCTGATTTATTTATCATGTCTGCAACACATTACGAAAAAAGGACTGAAGTGGGCAGGCTGGACGGTGATTGCCATACTGGCCCTGACCAATGCAGCAGAAAGGAGGGCGTTTACGCTTTCTTTTTATATGTACTAACGTGCCTCTTGGTCTTTGAATCATAAATATCAGCGATGGTCACCATGATCCCTGTTTCCTCCACGCCACCAAAATCCTCATTAAAGGCAGTTCCGAATGTTTTCATCGTGGGACTGAGCCCCATATAGGAATTGATCAGCGGGGGGATATTTTCTTTCCGGCCCCTGACGTGTTGCGACAACAAACGATAATTCTCCTCAAAGGTCTCTGCGGTAAAAACTTCAGCAAGTTGTGCTTCCGGAGTGGTTATCGGCAAAGGCTCGTATGGGGCTGCCAGATTATCCTGATCAGGGAAAAAGCGATGCATGAAATACAATATCAGGTCACGGGCATACGTGTCAAAATGCTGGTACATGGTCACCTTGCCCAGAAAATACTTCAGTTGGGGATAATCCACCACAAGGCCCCCCAAACCATCCCAGAGGTTATCCAGAGAGTAAATGCTTTTCCTGTTTTCTCTGGATGGCTGGTACGCCGGCTGCACAAAGGAACGTCCGAGTTCGATGGTATAAGGCATAAAGTCCCTGATAAACTGACCGGAGAAGCGGAACAACCGTGCCATGGCAATATCAGGCACACCATCAGGTCGTTCGGGCACATCCCAGCAACAGGTAAAGCGGTACCCTCCCACAATATCTCTGGCTGCAGGATCCCACACGATCAGCTGCTGATATGGGTTTTCACCCTGGTCAAAATCATCCAGATCCAGTTCTTTACCCGTTCCTCCCCCCGCCTGGCGGAAGGAAACCTCACGCAAACGTCCGACCTCCCGCAACACATTCGGTGCATTGCGGGAATCCACCACATATATTTCGTTGTTGCCCTTGTTGGTGGGGCGAAAAAACCTGTCACCTGTTAATTCAGCCATCAGCATATCCCTGGACACAGGCTGAATTATCTCCCTTTCATTGTCCTTCATCTCCTTATTCATTCGGGTTAATCATTAAATACCAAATTGCCGTCAGGCAACCCGTAAACATGCTTTTTCATCTTCTGTGCCCACTGGTAATGGGTGTATTCTTTCGTAAAGGTACTATATGGCACAGGCTTTCCAAAGATAATGCGTAGTTTTTTATTTTGCTGCCTGAACATTTCATCAGGCAGGTACAGCATCTCCACATTGAATTTGATGCCCAGACGCTTTCGCCATAATGCCAGGTTGTAAAAAAAATTGGAGTTTTTCCCATCAATATACACCGGAACAATATCGCGTTTGTGCTGTACAGCTTTTGTAATAAACGTCTTTTTCCATTCCAGATCACGGATCTCCTTCCCCTGCCTCCTGGAAACCAAGCCTGCCGGAAAGATCAATATCAGTTCATCGGAAGAGAAACATTCTTCCAGCGCCCGAACAAAGCCGGCCGTATTTTTTCCGTGCTTGTTCACAGGAACAAACAATTCTTTCAGGTTGTAAATCTCAAGCAGGATGTCGTTGGCCAGGAAGCGGATATCTGAACGTTTTTTCCCGATCACATGCATCAGTGCCATTCCGTCCAGCCCCCCCAGGGGGTGATTGGAAGCCACAATGTAGCGGCCGGAAGACGGAATATTTTCCTCATTGACCACTTCGATGTTGAGCTCAAAGCGTTCAATTAAAATGCGCTCAATGAATTCGAGACCGGTCAGATGATGGTACTCTTCCAGCGCCTGATTGATCTGATCCTGATGAATGATCCGTTTCAGGTACCGGATCAAAGGACCGGGAATCAGATGATAGGCCTTCCCGGCCTTGGATCTCAACACTTTGTCGATATCGATCCGTTGTTGCTTTTGTTGATCTGGTTTTACAGTCATTCCGGCTTCTTCCATCGCCATCAAAAATAAGAAATTAGTTTCAAAATCCATACAACAGCAAGGCAACCGAAAGCGAGGATCCATCCGGACATTCAGATTGCATCAGCAAACCACCAAATGGCCGGACTGCTGATAATTAAGTAATTAGCACAAAGCCCCTTGTTCTTCTGCCCGTATTCAACCAAAAAGTTATTAACAATGTGGTAAAAAGTGGTAAAAAGTGGTAAAAAGTGGTAAATTTATATCTATATTTACACTTTGAAAACGGATAAACGCGAAAAAATGACACACCTCCTTGGTGAATTTGATTGCAGAATCGACACCAAAGGCCGCTTTATGCTTCCCTCGGGACTGAAAAAGCAGCTGGATCCCGGTGATCAGGAGCGTTTTGTCGTCAATCGCGGCTTTGAAACAAACCTTACACTCTACCCGGAGAGCGAATGGCTGAAAATATCGCGTGAAGTTAATTCTCTGAACCTGTATAACAAAAAAAACCGGGAGTTTGTCCGTTATTTTTTCCGGGGGGCGAAAGAACTCCGGCTTGATCCGGCAGGCAGGCTACTGCTGCCCAAATCATTGATCGATTACGGTGAGATTCATAAGGAAATCGTTCTTTTAGCATATGGAAAACGCATAGAAATATGGGCCAAAGAGGCTTATGAAGGCTTGCTGGCCAGTGAACCTGAAGATTTTTCTTCACTGGCTGAGGAAGTGATGGGGAAGGTTAACCAAACGTCCGGAGGTGAAGATGTATCATAATCCGGTTATGCCGGAAGCTGCCATTGACGGATTGTCATTGGTTTCCGGCGGTATTTATGTGGATGCCACTTATGGTGGCGGAGGACATTCAGCCGCAATACTTGAGCGGTTGGGTGAGGGAAAACTCATCGCTTTTGACCAGGATGAAGATGCCAGGAGGAACATCCGGGATGACCCCAGGCTGGTTTTTTTTGATCACAACTTCAGGTATATGAAAAACCTCCTGAAGTTTCACGGCCACCTGCCGGTTGACGGCATACTGGCCGACCTGGGTGTTTCATCTTACCAGTTTGACCAGGCTTCAAGGGGCTTTTCCACAAGGTCGGAAGGTCCGCTCGACATGCGGATGAACCGGCAGGCCCCCATGAGTGCGGCAGATATTCTCAATACTTATGATGACAAACAACTGGCCGGACTGTTTTACACCTATGGTGAACTGAGAAATTCACGCAGGATCGCCGCAGCCATCATTGACCATCGCCGGGAAAAACCCTTTGAAACAACCACAGAACTGACCGGGTTGCTGGAAAAAATGGCCCCGCGTGGCAGGGAAAACAAATTCCTGGCCCAGGCATTCCAGGCTCTCCGCATTGAAGTTAACCAGGAACTGGACTCACTGAAGGAGTTGCTGACACAAAGCACCGAGGTGCTGAAAAGTGGCGGAAGACTGGTAATCATTTCTTATCATTCCCTTGAAGACCGGCTGGTGAAGAATTTCATGAAAACAGGAAACCTCACCGGGAAGCAGGAGAAGGATTTTTATGGGAATTTAATCCGGCCTTTTGAGCCGGTGGGAAAAGTGCAAACAGCAGATCCAAAAGAAATCGCTGAAAACCCCCGGGCGAGAAGTGCCAAACTCAGAATCGCAGAAAAGGTTGATCAACATGACAGGAAATAAATTTAAAAAACAGCAAAAAGAGAAGGCATATGCCGGCAATGGCCGCACAGGTCGCTTTTTTGCGGGCCTGCTTGACGGCAGCCTGCTCACCGGAAAATCAGCTCCGTCTCAGCTTCCCTTTATATTTTACCTGTCAGGCCTGGCCTTGTTCCTGATCTTCAATGCATACTATGCCGAGAAAAAAGCAAGGGAGGCAGACCGGTTACAACAGGAGATGACCGCATTGCGCATTAGATATGTCCAGGTCAAATCCGAATATATGTACCTGACAAACCGTTCAGAGATATCCAGAAGATTAAGAACCCGGGGGTTCGTTGAACCAAAGGAACCGCCCAGGCCCGTGTATGAGGTAAGAAAAGACAAGGGTTTGATGGATAGGCTTTTGGGGCGCAACTAAACATGAATAAAAACCACCTGAAGGGAAAAAAGGATCGTGGAACAAAAAAGCGACATATTGTGGAGAATTCGCCTGATATATTTTTTGATGGCGGTGATCGCTGTGGCAATAATCGCCAAGGTTCTTTATATACAACTCGTGGAAGGTGAATACTGGAAAGAGATTTCACGCTCGTCAACCATTCGTTATGTCAGCATTGAAGCTGCCCGGGGAGATATTTGTGCGGATGACGGAAGATTACTGGCCACCAGCGTTCCTGTTTATGAAATTCGCATGGATATGAGCAGTTCGGTCACCTCCGATCAGTTGTTTTCAGACAATGTGGATTCCCTGGCGTATCAGCTTTCCAGGTTGTTCGGCGACCGCAGTGAAGCCCGGTATCGCAGAGACCTGCTCAGAGCCAGGCAAAACCAGGAACGCTACCACCTTGTCAAACGCAATGTAACCTGGGAACAGCTTCAGCAAGCGCGGCGATTTCCGCTGTTCAGACTGGGGCGTTTCGGCGGAGGCTTCATTGTCAACGAAAGGACAAGGCGGGAAATGCCTTACCAGACGCTGGCTGCACGAACGATCGGTTATGAACGCGAAGGGATCTATGTGGGGCTTGAAGGAGCCTACAGGGAATACCTGGAGGGGGTACAGGGAAAAAGACTGATGCAGCGGCTGAGTGGAGGAACATGGATGCCGATCAGCGACCAGAACGAGATCCGCCCGCAAAACGGCAAAGACCTTATCACCACAATCAATGTTGAGATACAAGACATTACCGAAAAAGCTTTACTAAAGCAGTTGCAGCGATTCCGGGCCAGTCACGGAACAGCAGTGGTCATGGAGGTGGCCACCGGAAAGATCAAAGCCATTTCAAACCTTCAGAGAAATTCCTCCGGAACCGGTTATGACGAAATGTACAATTTTGCCGTGGGCCAGAGCACAGAACCCGGCTCCACGTTTAAACTGGCATCATTGATTGCTGCACTGGAAGATGGCGTCGTAAGCCCGGACGACTACATTGATACCGGAGGGGGAAGTATCACCTATTACAACCGGACCATGAGGGATGTCAACGAGGAAGGTCACGGAAATATCCCTGTTCGTGAGGCATTTGCCTTGTCTTCCAATGTGGGGATCTCCCAGATTATCTATCAGGCATACAAGAACAATCCTGAACGTTTTGTGGCCCAGCTCAGACGACTTGGACTGCACGAGCCCCTTGACCTGGAAATCTCAGGTGAAGGCCGCCCCGTCATTCGTGAACCCGGAAGCCAGGGGTGGTCAAACCTTTCTCTGCCCTGGATGGCCATCGGATATGAAGTGTCACTGACCCCCTTGCAAACATTGACACTCTATAATTCCGTGGCGAACAACGGACGGATGATGAAACCAATGTTTGTGAGTGAAATCCGTCAGGCAGGCCGGACTGTCAAAAGGTTTTCTCCGACAGTTATGAACCGTAGTATTGCGGGGAATCGCACCATTCGTAATGCACAGGAAATGCTGGTTCAGGCCGTCGAAAAGGGAACCGCAAGCAATATCCGGACAGATGCCTATCCCATTGCCGGCAAAACAGGAACGGCCCAGATTGCGCAGGCCGGCCAGGGTTACAGGGGGCCTTCGGGCACGCATTACCAGGCCTCTTTTGTGGGTTACTTCCCGGCAGACGACCCCGTTTACAGCTGCATCGTTATGATCAATAACCCCCGGGGGTATATCTATACGGGCAGTGGGGTTGCGGCACCGGTTTTCAGGGAAATTGCAGACAAAATGTATGCCGCCCAGTTTTTTATGGCGCCTGAAGAAGAACAGGAAGTCATGATGGCTTCATTCCCCGGGTTCCGAAGCGGCCACCTGGACGACCTCAGGAACATCTATGCTCCGTTCGATGTGCGCATCTCAAAGGGCTCCTTTGAAAGCCAATGGGTCCGGGCTACCCTTTCCGCAGATACCGTCAGGTTTGAAGATCGTAAGTTTATAGAAAACCTTGTCCCTGAAGTGGTGGGGATGGGACTGAGCGACGCCATTCATGTGCTCGAAAATGCCGGTTTGAGGGTTCGTTTCAGTGGCCGTGGAGTGGTCAGAAGGCAAAGCATCCCACCCGGAAGAAGAATCAACACCGGAAACACAATATATCTGGAACTGTCATAACAACAAGTGACCATGCCGCGAGAAAAAGAATTAAGTGATATACTATACCGCACAGGGGTAAAAGAAACCTGGGGCACACCCCACTGTGCCATTCTTTCTGTGACCGCCGACTCCAGGATGGTCAGCCCCGGAGCACTTTTTATTGCGGCAGAGGGGTTGACCACAGATGGTCATCAATATATCAATGAGGCGATCGATGCAGGAGCCAGGGCAATTATGTGTGAAAAAATGCCTGAAGAACTGGTTCCGGGTGTCAGTTATATCCGGGTATCCGATACAACATCCGGGATGGCCGCTGCCGCAGCAAACTTTTATGACAATCCCTCTGAAAAGCTCAAACTGATAGGTGTAACAGGTACCAATGGAAAAACAACAACCGTCAGGTTACTGCATGAGGTTTTTACAAGACTCGGGCACACCTGCGGACTGATTTCCACCATCAGTAACAAGGTGGGAACAACAGAGTCAGCTACCCGTTATACAACCCCTGATGTTTTGTCAACCAACAAGCTTCTGAGCCAAATGGTTGATGCAGGTTGCGAGTATGTTTTTATGGAAGTGAGTTCCCATGCGTTGACCCAGGGAAGAACTGAAGGCCTTCATTTTGCCGGTGCCATTTTTACCAATATCTCGCATGACCACCTGGATTACCACAAAACTTTCAAAGAGTACCTCAAGGCCAAGCAGCTGCTGTTTAACAACCTGAGCAGCTCAGCTTTTGCACTGACAAACCTGGACGACAAAAACGGAATGATCGTCCTGCAAAACACCAGGGCCACCGTAAAGACCTACAGTCTGAGAGCCATGGCCAACTATAAGGGAAAGATCCTGGACAACAGTTTTGAAGGACTTCATCTGCGTATCGGCAAACATGAAGTCTGGAGTCAGCTGACCGGCCGGTTCAATGCTTACAATATTCTTGCTGTTTACGGGGCAGGCCGCATGCTTGCCAAACAATCCGATCAACTCCTGACGGCGGTCAGTGCCTGTGAGGCCCCGGCAGGACGTTTCGAGTATTTCAAAAATAAAAACAACATTACCGGCATCGTGGATTACGCACACACCCCTGATGCACTGGAAAATGTATTGAAAAACATCAATGACCTCAGGCAGGGATCCGGAAAGCTGATCACGGTGATCGGGTGCGGAGGCGACAGGGATAAAACCAAAAGACCGGCCATGGCAACCATTGCTGCAGGCTACAGTGATCAGGTCATCTTTACCAGTGACAACCCCAGAACCGAAGATCCGGAAGCCATCATCAATGACATGATCGCCGGGCTGGAACCCGATCCGGCCCTCAGGCAAAAATACATCACCATAACCAGCAGAAAAGAAGCAATCAACGTGGCCTGTGTGATGGCCAGAGAAGGAGACATCATACTGGTGGCAGGCAAGGGTCATGAAAAATATCAGGAAATCAACGGGGTCAGGCATCCCTTTGATGACAAAGCGTTGTTACAGGAATTTTTAAACAGATAAACCATGCTTTACCCATTGTTTGAGTTTCTGGATCAGGCCTACGATCTACCCGGTACCGGGGTGTTTCAATACATTTCATTCCGGGCCGGCATGGCAATCATTTTCTCGCTGTTCATCACCATGATCTCAGGAAAATACATCATTCAATACCTGAAAAGGAAACAGGTGGGAGAAAATGTAAGAGACCTTGGGCTGGAGGGACAGGTCAGCAAGGCAGGCACCCCCACCATGGGCGGGCTGATCATCATTGCGGCCATCGTGATCCCCACCCTGCTATTTGCCAGACTGAACAACATCTATATCGTTCTGATGCTGGTATCAACGATATGGTTGGGTGCAATCGGATTCATCGACGATTACATCAAAGTGTTTAAAAAGGACAAAAAAGGGCTTCACGGTAAATTTAAAATCCTCGGACAAATCACCCTTGGAATTCTTGTCGGAGCCACACTCTACTTTCATGACGGGGTGGTGATCCGTGAAAAGCCCGATACCCCCCTTGAGTTTATCAGCACAAGTGAGATCCTGGAAATGGAAGGAGTGGCCGATCCGGACTCTCCCTTCCCGGTTGAGTCTGTCAAATCGACCAAAACCACCATCCCGTTTCTGAAAGACAATGAATTTGATTATTCTGTACTGCTCAGGTTTTTGGGACCCGGCTATGAACGCTGGGCGTTTCTGATCTTCATCCCAATAGTGATCCTGATCATTACAGCAGTATCCAACGGAGCGAACATAACCGATGGACTGGACGGACTGGCCACGGGAAACTCAGCAATCATAGGGGCCACCCTGGGCGTACTTGCCTATGTGTCGGGCAATATGGTGTTCGCAGACTACCTGAACATCATGTATATTCCGCATACAGGGGAACTTGTGATCTTTATTGCTGCTTTTTCCGGTGCTTGCGTGGGATTTCTCTGGTACAACTCATACCCCGCCCAGGTATTCATGGGCGACACCGGCAGCCTGTCGCTTGGAGGTATCATCGCCGTATTTGCCATTGTGATTCGGAAAGAACTTCTCATTCCCATACTCTGCGGGGTCTTTTTCATGGAAAGCCTTTCAGTGATTCTTCAGGTCACATGGTTTAAGTACACCAAAAAACGTTTCGGGGAAGGAAGGCGGATTTTTAAAATGGCGCCACTTCATCATCACTATCAGATGAAAGGCCTTCATGAGGCAAAAATCGTTCAACGCTTTTTCATTATCGGGATCATGCTGGCATTGTTCTCGGTAATCACCCTCAAACTAAGGTAGTAACAAGGATTGCAAAAACTGAAAATACAAAATAACAGGCAAAACAGACATATGGATACTTTGGCGAAAGCATTGAAAGGAAAAGGAAACATCTATGGCAGCATGGCTGAAAACATTACATCCCGTCTGCCGGATGTAAGGAAAGAA
>PWIY01000066.1 GCA_003560215.1 Bacteroidales bacterium
AGTTTTTCATGCCGGAACAGAACAACACCATGGTTTACCTGCCACTGAAGCAGGCCCAATACTTTTTTGCTGCACCGGACCGGCTGACCAACCTGATCATCATGACTGAAGATGAAGATATCGTACCGGAGCTGGCTCGAAACCTTGAAAACAACCTGGATCCGGAGTGGTACACGGTAAAAACCTGGGAGGAACTGATGCCTGATAAACTGGCTGCTTTTGAAGCACGTGAAGCACAGGTAGCCATCTTTGCCTGGGTGCTCTACATTGTTGTGGGGTTTGGCATTTTTGGCACCATCATGACCATGCTGTTCGAACGACTCCGCGAATTTGGCATATTGCTGTCAATCGGGCTGAAACGGCTGCAGCTGGCAGCGATATGCATGATAGAAACACTGATCATAAGCTTTTTGGGGGTGTTCGCTGGAGTAACTGCAGGTTTTCTGATCGTTTTGAGGCTTCACCTCAACCCGGTCCGGTTGGGAGATGAGCTGGGGGATATCATGATCGACATGGGTTTTGAACCCGTTTTCTCCTTTTCCATTGCCCCGGATATTTTCCTTTACCAGGGAATGGTAATCTTTTTTATCGCATTGATCGTAGGGCTCTACCCTGTGACCAGGGTTCTGCGCATGAACATGGTGCATGCATCCCGGAATTAATGACCGAAACCGGTCAACCAAAGGCAACGGTCAACAAACAACAAAAAAACAGTCATTATGATGTTAATAAAAATCAGCTGGAGAAATATCTGGCGAAACAGCGCCCGAAGCCTGGTCATCATCGTTGCCATTGTGCTCGGGGTACTGGGAGGCAACTTTTCCGCCGCGATCCGCCTCGGGGTGGAGCGACAGAATTTCAGGGAAACGGTGGAGCACCAGGTTTCACACATCCAGTTGCATCATCCCGATTTTATCGCCAATCCGGAAGCCCATTACCGCATTGAAGACGGATCAAAAGTTGCAGGAGACATTTCAGAACTCCCGGAGGTAGCTCATGTTTCACCCCGCATTGTTTTTGAAGGGATGGCTGCCTCAGCCAATATGAATGCGGGGGTGCGGATCAAGGGGGTGGATCCTGAAGCGGAAACGGCTGCCACAGACCTCGGACACCTGATCACCGACGGCAGTTACTTCGAAGAAACAGGGCGGTTGCCCTCAGTCATTATCGGAAAAGAACTTGCAGAAGAACTGAATACAGAGGTCGGATCACGGATCGTACTGACCTTTCAGGATATATCCGGAGAAATGGTGAGTGCCTCTTTCCGTATCGAGGGGCTCTATGAAGTAACCTCCACAGCTTTTGAAAAGCGAAACCTTTTTGTCAGGAAAGTGGATATTGAAGAATTGATCGGTAAGCCGGAAGTGATCACTGAAATTGCCGTGGTTTTGCATGATGTGGATACGTATCGTGAAGTAGCAGAACATTTGCAGGAAAGCTACCCCGGCACCTCCGTGCGCCACTGGGCCGACATGCAACCTTCCCTGTATTATTCCCTGGAGTTCCTCAACCAAAATCTGATCTGGATCGTCGGGCTGATCATCCTGGGGGTATCATTCGGGTTGCTCAACACCATTCTGATGTCGGTGCTTGAGCGGGTCAGGGAATTGGGCATCCTGATGGCAATCGGCATGAAAAAAACCAAAGTGTTCGGAATGATCGTGCTGGAAACCACCATGCTGGCGATCATCGGAGGAGTTGCCGGACTGGGTGTTTCCTGGGGAATGATCCGCTACCTCAATCAAAGGGGAATGGACATCAGTGGTTTTGGAGGAGAAGGGATGGGTGATTTTGGCTATGCATCTGTGATTCATCCGGAACTCGACCCGGGATTCTATTTTGAGGTGGCAGTGGTGATCGTGGCTTTTGCCATACTGGCCGCCTGTTATCCGGCCTGGAAAGCCATTCGCTTTGTCCCGGCCGAAGCTGTAAGAGAAGAATAACAATCGATTTGGGGCGCGAAGCCCCGTTAACCAGAGGGCTCGCAGGCCCGACAAACCAAGGGGTGCGAAGCACCGTCAAACCATCAGGCGCATAAGCACCGTAATAAGCAACCATCGTGGCATGGCCACCATTAAATAAGAAACCAATGAAAACTGTAATCAAAACCCAGGGCTTGTCAAAAACTTACACAAACACCGCTGTTCCGGTGGAAGCCCTGAAAGACATCAGTCTGGAGTTCAAAGAAGGAGAATTTACTGCCATCGTGGGTCCGTCGGGAAGCGGAAAGACCACCTTCCTGAATGTGATCGGCGGGCTGGACAAACCGACAAAAGGCAATGTGATCATTGACGATGTAGACATTGCATCGATGAAAGAAAGCCAGCTTTTCGATTTCCGGCTGAAACACATTGGATTTGTTTTCCAGGCCTACAACCTGATCCCGGTACTTACCGCAACCGAAAATGTTTCCTTTATTATGCTGTTGCAAAAAAGGCCAAAAGAGGAGATGAACAAAAGGGCCAAAGAAATGCTGGAGCAGGTTGGGCTGGGCGACAAACTGGATGTAAGGCCCAACAAACTCTCAGGGGGGCAGCAACAGCGGGTAGCCGTGGCCAGGGCACTGGCCTCCAGACCGGATTTCGTGCTGGCCGATGAGCCCACTGCCAACCTGGATACCGAATCGGCATTCAACCTGCTTGACATCATGGCCCGCCTGAACAGGGAAGAGAACATCACACTGATCTTTTCCACCCACGATCAGCGGGTAATCGACAGGGCCCGTCGCGTAATTAAACTCGTTGACGGTGCGGTTGACAAAGACGAAACCTTTGACAGAGACTGACTATGCCAATCCTGTTCACATTTGCCTGGCGGAACCTGTGGCGGAACCGCCGCCGCACCCTGATCACAGTGAGCTCGGTACTATTTACATACCTGCTGGCCGTGGCCCTGCTTTCTTTCATGGGCGGGTTTCAGCAGCAAATGACCGAGTCGCTGATCCGGCAGGAAACCGGATACCTCCAGATTCAGGATGCCTTGTATCTGGATGAACCTTCCATGGATCACATTTTTGATCACGGTGAAGAGGTCAGTGATGTGCTTGAGCAATTCGGGGATAAAATCGATGTTACAGTGCCGCGGATCCGGGGGTTTTCCCTGGCAGCGAAAGGCATGACCACCCGCCCCGCAATGGTGGCCGGAATTGTCCCCGAAAAGGAGGATAAACTGAGAGAGATTTCCAGTCATGTAACCAAAGGAAAAATGTTCAGCCCGGGTGATGATTTTGCCGTTGTGGCAGCCGGGCTGGCAGACCTGCTGGATATTTCAGTGGGCGACACCCTGGTTTTGATCGGGCAGGGATTTCAGGCCGTCAGTGCCACTGGAAAATTTCAGGTGGGCGGCATCGTTGAGCTGAATCTGCCGGAGCCGAACAATACCAAAGTCTACCTGCCCCTGGAACGGGCTCAGTGGTATTTTGATGCCGGCAACAGACTGACCAACCTGCTGATCATGCCCCATGACACAAAACGAATCAGTCAGCTGGCAACAGAAATGGAAGAAAACCTTGACCGGGAGTGGTATGCCGTTCGTACATGGAAGGAAATTGTTCCGGACATGGTGGAGCTGATGGAAATGCAGCGGCTGGTTTACAGCCTGATCACCTGGGTATTTTACATCATTGTCGGATTCGGTATTTTCGGCACCATCCTGACCATGCTCTATGAGCGGATGCGGGAGTTTGGCATCCTGCTTTCCCTTGGGATGAAACGCCGTAAGCTGGCCCTTGTTACCCTTGCTGAAACGGTCAGCATCGGACTGATGGGAGTGGCAGCCGGAATCGTTGCCGGCATACCGCTGATCCTGATTTTGATTCGCTTCCCCATCAGGTTTTCCGGCGAAATGGCCGCTTATATGCACGATTTCGGTATGGAAGCAGTATTCACTTTTTCAATGAGCCCGGGGCTGTTTATCAATCAGGGCTTTATTGTATTCGGGATCACCCTGTTGATAGGGGTATATTCCATGCGAAAAATATTTGCCATGAATGTGCTGGATGCAGCCAGAAGTTAAAGCCTCCGGCAGTCCGGGCCGGGTGCAGACTTTCGCATTGCTCCGGATATGCAGGAGAGTTACATAAAACAGAGAACAAACAACCAAGATGTGGATACTTTTTAAAATAGCCTGGCGAAACATCTGGCGGAACAAAAAACGCAGCATGGTGATCATGGTGGCCATCGCCCTGGGGTTAACCGGTGGAAATTTCCTGTCGGCAGCTTACATGGGTCTGATGAATCAAACCGTTGAAGAAAGCATTGAAAAACAACTTTCTCACATCCAGATACACCACCCGGATTTTGTCGCCGACCGGGAAGCGCGGCACCGGATTCCGCAGGGCCGGGAAATTGCCCGGGACCTGAGGGAAAATACAGCCATCCGGTCGGTGGCAGAAAGGACAAGCATCGATGGCATGGTGGCTTCACCCCATCTTACTGCAGGGGTCCGGATAACCGGCGTCAACCCTGATCAGGAAAGGACAACCACCCGGTTTGATGAACAGATTGAAGAAGGGAGCTATTTTGGGGAAGAAGGGCGTTTGCCCGAAATTGTGATTGGCAGGGAGCTTGCCGGGGAGTTGCAAAGCGAAACCGGATCCCGGATTGTTTTGACCTTCCAGGACATCAACGGAGAACTGATTCATGCCTCATTCCGGGTCACAGGCATATTCCGGGCCACCGCCACCGCATACGAAAAAGGGGTGGTATTTGTCCGGGCATCCGACCTCAATGAACTCATCGGCTACAGTGAAACCGTCACGGAAATAGCCATTTTACTGCAACGCGAAGATCAGCTGAAATTCATCTCGGAAGACCTGAGCGGCGAATACCCGGATTTAAAAGTACGAACCTGGAAAGAACTGGCTCCCGACCTAAAATTTGTTGTGGAGATCACAGAACAAAGCCTGTTGATGATCACCGCAATCATTTTGCTGGGTGTGGCCTTCGGCATTCTGAATACCATCCTGATGTCAGTTATGGAACGCACACGTGAACTGGGGATGCTGATGTCGATCGGGATGAAGCGGGCCAGGGTCTTTTTTATGGTGATCCTGGAAACTGTACTGCTTTCACTCACCGGTGGCGTGGCCGGACTGGCCGCTTCATTTGTGCTGATCAGCCTGTTGCATCAACGCGGAATTGACCTTACTGTAATTGGTGGAGAAGCCCTGCGCGATTTTGGTTTCTCTCCGTTCATATACCCCGAGCTCGATGCACTGTTTTATCTTAAAGTCACAGCCATGGTCGTCGGGTTTGCCATACTGGCCGCCATTTACCCGGCCAGGAAAGCCACCAGATTAGAACCCGCCAACGCCGTCCGCCATGAATAACCAACAATTAACAACCTCTCAGGCCATCTGCCGGACCACCGGCAGCTTACCCTGCATCCGTGCCATGAATAACCAACAACCAACAACCTCTCAGGCCATTGACCAACCCCCAGGCAGCTTACCCAACACGCTGCCCATGAGAACCAACAACCGAAAAAACATACAACCATGAAATACCTGATTGCCATATTCATCCTGACCACATTCACCACCCACAGTCTCATCGCCCAGCCTTTCGGCAATGACTCACCTGTCAGGCTCCGCGGATATATACGTGCCATGCCCGGCATGCAGCTGGACAACGATTTCTCCAACCCCGCAATCAATGGCCTGATCCACAACCGCCTTAACTTCAGGTGGGACATTGCAGATGCAGTAGATCTTCGCATCGAAGGACGCAACCGTTTGATGTACAACGAAATGTATGAGTCAATCCCGGGGATTGAAGATTTCTTTGACCAGGATGACGGATTGATCGACATGTCATGGGTGTGGTTGTCGGGCGACCGCTGGATCGGCCATACAGAAATTGACCGCCTCTACCTGAACTGGAGCAGTGAAAACTGGCGGATCAGAACAGGCCGTCAGCGGGTCAACTGGGGCATCAACCTGGTATCCAACACCAATGACCTGTTCAACACCTATTCCTTTTTCGACTTCGATTATGAAGAGCGCCCCGGGGCAGATGCCGTGAGGGTGCAACATTACATCAGCCATCTGTCGAGCATCGAGGTTGCCGTCAGTCCGGCAAAAGATGCAGAAGATATGGTTGCCGCGACCAAATACGTCTTCAATACCAGAGGTTACGACATTCAGGGCATTGCAGGATACTTCAGAAACCGGCTGGCTTTGGGCGGCGGATGGGCCGGCCAGATTGGCGAAGCCGGTTTTAAAGGCGAGGCCACATGGTTCTATGACCTGGATGAGCAGGAAGGGATTAGCAGAAGCAATATCGTAGCCGCAGCAGGCTTTGACCATATGTTTGCAAACGGAACATTCGGTGTGGTAGAAGTTCTTTACAATGGCGGCTATGAAAGAAGGCCGGGAGAGCCCATACAGGTAACCCAGCCCCTGAGGCCCGACAACATCATGTTTTCCAAATACGCCATCACCCTGAGTGCCGACCACTCATTCTCTCCAGTTTTCAGGGGAGGGATGGCCGTCATGGCCCTGCCCGACATTGATGCCGCTTTCTTAATGCCACAATTGAGCTATTCCCTCGCAACCGATCTGGATTTTCAATTTACAGGGCAGGTATTTTTTGGTGGAGATGACACAATTTTTGAGGAGGCCGGAGCCGGTTTTTTCACATCATTGAACTATTCTTTCTGAAAAACGATTATTTGGTACAATTTATGCGATACCAATCACAGGGAAGCTTACCAGCAACCGTTGGTGCTTTGCACAAGTTAACGAACAACCATCGTGGCCAGGCCACGATTAATCAAAAACCGTCAGTGCCGCGCGCTGACCACCCGTAAATGAGATGAACGAACTGAACAACATAACACCCGCCATGGAACGCAGGCCGCTCTGGACAAGTCAGGACAACCAGCAAGACCATGAAAACAGGGGGGTAAAACTTGGGTTTTACCTGCTCCGCCTGGCCATTTTGGCCGGATTGCTGTTTTGTATTTTAAAAGCCGGATCGGCCGTCTGAAACGGAGGCCGGGAAGCTGCAACATAACATGCGTGGGTTTTAGACGAAAAAGTTTTTTTAATGAAATAGTTTTCCCATATTTGCAATGTGTTTAATTGTCTGAAATTCAATTTTTTAAACAATTGTTTCAGTTTATTGATGACCATTTCAGACTGAATGCACAAAACAACACGCCCATGGACAATCATTATAAAATCCGCACAGCAAAAGATGCTGACAGGAATAATATTTACAAGCTTTTCCTGGAAACAATCACAAGCGAAAAGAAACTGCTGAATGCCTCCATCGTTCCCGAATGTTTTTTGGAGGAGTTTGTTGACAAGGCCATCAAAAAGGGGAATATGCTGGTGGTGGAAAACAACCGCGACGAAGTGGCACTTATCGGTGAAGTGCATTACTACCACACCAACGGCAAAGAAACCCCCGGCGAAGAAACCATGCTGAAGGAGTTTTCATTTTACTCCGGCAACGGATGCCATCCCGACGGACAGGAAACAAGCCTTGTCAGCTGGCTGTTTGGCGAGATAGAACAAAAACACCATGACGTTTTCAGGGTGGAACTCAACACCCCCGTATGCTCCGAAGCCTCCGTCAACTTCTTCAAAAAAATGGGACTGACTGTGGAAGGCAATTATAACGGCAGGCTGAAAAGAAAGTCCCCGCAGAAAAAATTGATGTTACCCGTTTCATGGAACAATCCCTCTTTCAATTAACATGCAGGTCAGGCATGTTTCTTTTGCGCCGGGGCATGTTTATCCCGGCGTTTTTTATTATTGCCTGATACCATCATTATATGTAACTTTGGCATCCTCAAATCAATACATCGAAAAATGAAAACCAGGAACAGCAAATCCCTTAGCATTGCCCTCCTTGCAGGCCTTTTGATATTTACCGCCTGCACCAGTTCCGGCAACGGATCCAACAACCAAAATATCCTTGTAAAGATGGAGACCACGATGGGCGACATCACCGTCAAACTATATGACGAAACACCAGAGCACAGGAATAATTTTCTTTCCCTGATTGAAGATGGGTTTTATGAGGATGTACTTTTCCACCGGGTCATCAATCAATTCATGATACAGGCCGGTGACCCGATGAGCAGGGATGCTGTTCCCGGAGAACCCCTCGGATCAGGCGGCCCCGGCTATACAATCCCGGCAGAGATCGTCTCCGGCATCTATCACCGGAGAGGAGCGCTTGCAGCTGCCCGGCAGGGAGACCAGATGAACCCGGAAAGAGAATCATCCGGATCCCAGTTTTATATTGTCCACGGAAGGGTCTTCACCGAAGAAGGCCTCAGGCAGATGGCTGAAGAAAGGGACCTGGATCTGAATGAAGAACAAAAGGAACTCTATACCACCATTGGAGGAACACCTCACCTGGACAATGCCTACACGGTATTCGGGCAGGTCCTTGAAGGGATGGAGGTCGTTGAGCGCATTGCCGCGATGGAAACCGATGACAGGGATCGTCCCCTGGAGGATGTGTCCATTGTCAGGATGGAGGTGATTGACTAAAGAAACATAACGTATGATTGACAAGATTGATGCCCTGCTGGAAGAAGTTGAAAGGTTCACTGCGAACACCATAGAGGAAGCGGAGGCTTTCCGGGTAAAACTGCTTTCCAAAAAAGGAGAGATCCCGGCATTGTTCAAGGATTTCAAGTCAGTTGACCCTGCAAGTCGCAAGGAAGTGGGGATGCGGCTGAACCAGCTTAAACAGGCTGCCACCGACAAGGTCAATGAGGAAAAAAGCAGGCTTGCTGCCGCCGATGAGAGCGGGAGCAAACAGCGCCCCGACATGACCATGCCTGCCAGGTTCAACCCCATCGGATCCCGCCATCCGCTTTCAGTGGTCAGAAACCGGATCAACAAAATTTTTGAGCGGATCGGGTTTGTGATCTCCGAAGGGCCCGAAATTGAAGATGACTGGCACAACTTCAGCGCGTTGAACTTTCCGGAAGAACACCCTGCACGCGACATGCAGGATACCTTTTTTGTTGAA
>PWIY01000092.1 GCA_003560215.1 Bacteroidales bacterium
CTTCAATTTCTTTTCGGGAAACAGGAACATTTCCACTGAGAATCTTTATTTCACACCATATCTGAACGGACAGCCATTCACAGGTGATCCGGAGATCCCTGTTGCCGGTAACGGCCCCATGACCTTTTCCATGAGGGCTTACAGCGATTTCCACACCGCTGAGAGCCCAAGCTATATTGAAATGAGCTACGGGCTTTCAGAGGGTGAATACATGATCGATTTTGATGTCCGTTTTGTGGGAACCCGTGAAGCAATTGCAGCCAACACCACCTTTATCAACCTCGACTGGCAGGCCAGGTTGCCCAGGTTGGAAAAAAACAGGGACAATGAGCAGAACAACACCACAATCTATTATAAATATACCAACGACGAAGTATCACGGATCAGGCCAACCCGCGATGATGAAGAAAGGCTAAGTACAAGCGTCAGATGGATATCCTTCAAGCATCAGTTTTTCTCTTCTGTGCTGGTTTCAGAAGAAGGCTTTGCCAACGCCGACATCGCCACCGTTTCACTGGGCGAGGATGAGGAAGACTACCTGAAAGATGTATCGGCTTCCATCAACCTGGATTATGATGGCCGCGGAGACAACACCTACAATATGCGGTGGTACCTCGGCCCGAACAGCTACCGGACACTCACCGCCTATGACCTGGAACTGGAAAGACAGATCCCTCTGGGCTGGGGCTTCTTCCTGACTTCCTGGATCAATCGTTTCGCTGTCATCCCGGTATTTAATTTCCTGGACAGTTTTCAGCTGAATTATGGGATTGTCATTCTGATACTCACCATCTTACTGAAACTTGTTCTGCTTCCCATCGCATTCAAGACTTATCTGTCACAGGCAAAAATGCGGTTGCTGAAACCGGAAATTGATGAGCTGGGCAAAAAATTCCCCAAGAAGGAAGATGCCATGAAAAAACAACAGGCCACCATGAGCCTGTACAAAAAGGCCGGTGTCAACCCCATGTCGGGTTGTATTCCGATGCTGCTTCAGCTTCCGATCCTGATCGCCCTTTTCAGGTTTTTTCCGGCTTCCATAGAGTTAAGGCAGGAAGCATTTCTTTGGGCGGATGACCTTTCATCCTATGATTCCATTCTGAGTCTTCCGTTCTCCATTCCGTTTTACGGAGATCATGTGAGCCTGTTTACCCTGCTTATGGCGGGGTCAATGATCATTTACACCCACATGAACTCCCAGATGATGAGTTCCGGGAACCAGATGCCAGGCATGAAAACCATGATGTACTTCATGCCGGTCATGCTACTGGGGATATTCAACAATTTTGCATCCGGCCTGAGCTACTATTACTTTCTGGCCAACGTCATCACTTTTGGCCAGATGTTCCTGTTCCGCCGATTCATTGACGAAGACGCATTAAGAGCCAAAATGGAGGCCAACAAGAAGAAACCTGTCAAAAAATCCAAATGGCAGCAGCGCATGGAGCAGCTGGCTAAACAACAGGAAGAACAGAAAAAGAAAAAACGCAAAAAATAAGGATCGCTCTCATGCAAGGCCTTCAAAACATCAGCCCCATAGACGGGCGTTACCGCCATGTCGCTGCACCACTCTCAGCGTTCTTTTCAGAAGAAGCCCTCATCCGGTACAGGGTTTTAATTGAGGTGGAATACTTCATCGGCCTGTGCAAGATTCCGCTCTCCCCACTGAAGTCACTGAACGACAACGACTTCAAAAAGATCCGGGAGATCGCCACCACCTTTTCGCAGGAAGATGCACTGGCAGTTAAAGGGATTGAACAAGAGACCAACCATGACATCAAGGCCGTTGAGTATTTTATCAAACAACGCTTCGAATATTTCGGATACGGTGCCTACAAAGAATTTGTGCATTTCGGTCTGACCTCACAGGATATCAATAACACCGCCATTCCCCTGTCCTTTAAAGAAGCCCTGGAAACGGTCATCTATCCTGCACTGGACGAGCTATTGTCAGTATTGGGGAAACTGGCCAACGACTGGCTGCACGTTCCCATGCTTGCACGCACACACGGGCAGCCTGCGTCCCCTACAACTGCCGGCAAGGAGATCATGGTTTTCCACGAGAGACTCAGGCTGCAGGTCGGGGAGTTAAAGGCGTTGCCCATCCCGGCAAAATTCGGGGGAGCCACCGGGAACTTCAATGCCCACCACCTGGCCTATCCTGAAGTTGACTGGGTGGGTTTCGGCAACCAGTTTGCCGGCTCTTTCGGATTGGAACGATCCCGGATAACCACCCAGATTGACCACTATGACCGGCTGTCTTCCATTTTCGATGCTTTGAAGCGGATCTGCACCATTCTGATCGACCTTGACCGGGACTGCTGGAGTTACATTTCCATGGATTATTTCAGCCAAAAGATCGTTGCAGGCGAAGTGGGATCCTCTGCCATGCCCCATAAGGTCAATCCCATTGACTTTGAAAATGCCGAGGGCAATGCAGGAGTGGCCATTTCCCTGCTTGAACACCTTTCTGCGAAGCTGCCGGTCAGTCGCCTTCAGCGGGATCTCTCTGATTCAACAGTTCTGAGAAATATCGGTGTTCCTGTGGCTCATTTGCTCATCGCGCTGAAATCCAGCATAAAAGGTCTGGGGAAAATCAGCCTGAATGAACATAAAATCAGCAAAGATCTCGAAAACAATATGATGGTTGTGGCCGAGGCAATTCAGACCGTGCTCAGGACCACAGGCTACCCGAACCCCTACGAAGCACTGAAATCCCTGACAAGAAAAAACACAGCCATTACCAAAGAAGATCTCTCAGCATTTATTGAGGAACTGGATATTCCGGAAGAGGTTAAAATGAAGCTGCGAACAGTTTCTCCCTTCAATTATACCGGAATCATCCCGGGGCGCATCGAATAAAAAGCCATAGTCCGGCAAGCCATTATGTACAACTTCAAAAAGATCCTTCGGTACATTCTTCCTTATTGGACAAGGGTTTTACTGAATGTGCTGTTCAACTTCCTGTCAGTGGTGTTCTCCCTGTTCACCCTCAATATGGTGATCCCGTTTATGAGTATCCTCTTTCAGACCCAGGAAGAAACCCATGAACTGATGCCATTCCGGCTCGACTTTGACGTCCTGATCAATAACTTCTATTATTACCTGAACCTGCTCATCGACAGCTACGGCGAAGTTACCACCCTGATTCTGCTTTGTGTGGTGGTCATCCTGGCAAGTCTGCTAAAAAACGGATTCAAATACCTGGCACTGTATCATCTGGCACCGGTCAGGAACGGGGTTGTCAGGGACCTGCGCAACGACATATACAGAAAAACACTCAATCTGCCTTTGGCCTATTATTCTCAGGAACGAAAAGGAGACATCATTTCAAGGATGACCAATGATGTTTACCAGATCGAGATCAGCATTATCAGCTCACTGGCGATGATATTCAGGGATCCCATTACCATTGTGGTATATCTGGGTTGGTTGCTTGTAATGAGTCCGCAACTGACCCTGTTCGTACTCATTTTGCTTCCGGTTGCCGGATATATCATCGGGAGAATAGCCCGTTCACTTAAACCCACCGCATTGAAAAGCCAGTCGAAGCTGGGGGTTATTTTATCCGTGACCGAAGAAACCCTGTCAGGTCTTCGGATTATTAAAGCCTTTAATGCAGAGAAAAAGATGACTGACCGGTTTCTGAGCCTTAACAGTCTTTATACCCGGATCATGAACAAGTTATACAGGCGTCAGGACCTGGCTTCGCCCGTCAGTGAGTTTCTGGGCACCACCGTTTTTATAATTATCATGTTTTTTGGCGGCTCACTTGTTCTCACAGGAGCATCATCCCTGAGACCGGAAATTTTCATCGGCTACCTTGCCATTTTTTCGCAGATCATTCAACCCTCGAAAACATTCACCAAAGCCTACTACAACATTCAGCGCGGAATGGCCTCTTCCGATCGCATTGACAGTGTGCTCGGAGCAGAAGAAACCATTAAGGATTCGCCCCATGCAAAACCCAAAAGTGACTTCCTTGAAGAGATCTGTTTCCGCAACGTCAGTTTCAGGTATGAAGACCATGATGTATTAAAAGACATCAATATTTGCCTGCAAAAGGGTCAGAAAATTGCACTGGTCGGTCAGTCAGGGGCAGGAAAATCCACATTTGTGGATTTGATTCCCCGTTTTTATGATACCACCCGGGGAGAGATCACCATTGACAACATTCCTGTCAGTAATCTTAAAATTAAAGACTTAAGGGCATTAATGGGAATTGTGAATCAGGAACCCATCCTGTTCAATGACACCTTCTTCAATAACATTGCATTTGGATCAACCAACGCAACTGAAGAAGAAGTGATCCGTGCTGCCAGAATTGCCAATGCACACGAATTTATCATTCGCTCCCCCCTTGGCTACTACACCAACATCGGAGACCGTGGCAATAAACTGTCGGGCGGGCAGCGTCAGCGCATCAGTATTGCGCGTGCCATCCTTAAAAACCCGCCCATCCTGATACTGGATGAGGCGACCAGTTCACTGGATACCGAATCCGAAAAACTTGTACAGGAGGCACTGCTCAATGTGATGGAAAACAGAACATCCATTGTGATTGCGCATCGTTTATCCACCATCATCCATGCCGACCTGATCTGCGTAATGCATGAAGGAAGAATTGTGGAAACCGGGACACACAGCCAGCTCCTTGAGAAAGACGGGATCTACAAGAAATTGCACAGCCTGCAAATGTTCTCATAGATATGCGTGCTGTTGCAAGAATAAAATAATACGTAATTTTGATGAACCAAATCTTCTACATATGGATCTGAGTAAAATTTTAACCATTGCCGGAAAAAGCGGACTGTTTGAGGTGGTATCACAAACAAAGAACGGGCTCATCGTCGAATCACTGACCGACGGCAAGCGGCAACCTGTTTTTGCCACCAGCCGTTCCAGTATGCTGGAAGATATAAGCATTTTTACCGATGAGGGAGATGTTCCGCTGAAGGATGTACTGTGGAAAATTTTTCAGACCACAGAAGGTCAACCGGTTGAGAACCCGAAAAAAGAGCCCGAAAAAGCAACCAGGCTTTTTGAAGAGGTTCTCCCTGATTATGACAGAGACAGGGTTCATTTTTCAGATATTAGGAAAGTGTTTACCTGGTACAATATTTTGCTGGAGAAAGGCCTGATCACACAACCCGAAGAAGAAAAGGAAAAGAAAGAGGATGAACCTGCGAAAGAAGATCATTCTGCAGAAAAAAACCCCGGCAAAGAAGGCACTTCAGGTAAGAAATAAGGCACGATGTATCCACGACTGATTCGCCCCATACTGTTCCTTCTTCCCCCGGAACGCATCCACCGGATCGTGGCAGCTATTCTTCCCGCTCTATTTTCCATCCCGTGGATGGGGTGGCTATTCAGAAAATATTTTCTGGTCAGTGACCCTTCCCTTGAAAGGGAGGTGTTCGGAATACGTTTCCCCAACCCGGTCGGAATTGCCGCCGGGTTTGACAAGGAGGCAGGCCTCTATAATTCTTTGGCTAATTTTGGGTTTGGACACGTTGAAATAGGAACAGTTACCCCGGCAGGGCAAAAGGGAAATCCCCGTCCCAGACTTTTCCGGCTGCCGGAAGACGGGGCCCTTGTAAACAGGATGGGTTTTAACAACCATGGTGTGGAGGCTTTTGTCAAACGTATCAGAAAAAACCAGCCCGGTGTTATCATCGGGGGCAACATCGGCAAAAACACACAAACCCCCAATGAAAAGGCCGTTGATGATTATTGTTATGCCTTTGACCAACTCCACGAACTGGTAAACTATTTTGTTGTCAACGTCAGTTGCCCGAACATCAAAGGTTTAAACAAGTTACAGGACAAAGGTGAATTGCTTAGGATCCTGCATGCCATTCAGGAAATCAACCAACGCAAAGCCAGCTCCAAACCGGTGCTGCTCAAAATCGCCCCTGACCTGAACAAAATTCAGCTTGATGAGGTCATCGAAATTGTGAGGGAAGCCAGACTCGATGGCATTGTAGCTACGAATACATCCACAGGAAGAGAGAACCTGAAAACGAAGCCTGAAAAAATTGAAGCAATCGGGCAGGGTGGCCTGAGCGGAAGACCCATCCGGAACAAATCAACCCAAACAATCCGGTATCTGCATGAACAATCGGGGGGATCCATCCCCATTATTGGTGTGGGAGGGATTTTTAATGCAGAAGATGCCCTGGAGAAACTGGAGGCAGGCGCAACCCTGGTTCAGGTTTATACAGGATTTATTTATACCGGACCATCCATTGCCAAGAAAATCAACCGGGCCATTCTTCAATAATCATACGGCAATAAAGCCAAACGGTTTAATCATCCCGGAAAACTGAACTTTGGCCAAGTTTTTGTTGTTATATGGTCACAATGAAAATATTTCTCAGGCAACTGTTATTGTTTTTTATCCTGCTGACCATCCAAACCCCTGCGATGGCCTCCCCGGAATCAGGTTTCAGGTTTGAAAGCAGCCGGAACAGGGTAAGTCTGCCGATCATAGTAAGGAACAACCTGGCCGTTGTTCCCCTTTATATCAACGGAAACGGACCTTTTTACTTTATCCTGGATACAGGTGTCAATACCACCATCCTCACAGAACCCCTCATCGCTCACATGCTCGACCTCAATATAGAAAGGGAGATCATGGTATATGGTCTGGGAGGCGAAGGCGTTGTACCGGCAGCCCTTGCCACCAATGTCAAAATTGAAATGAGAAGGGGAATCACAGGTTACAACAAGAACCTGCTGGTGGTCCCCGAAGACATCCTTTCGTTTTCCGAAGTATTCGGGTTTCCGGTATACGGCATTATTGGTTACGATTTCTTCAGGCACTTCCCGGTGGAGATCAACTACAGCTCAGAAACCATGCGGGTTTACAAAGAATCCACCTACCGCACCAGAAGAAGGACAACCACCGTCCCGATTCGGCTGATCGACGGCAAGCCATATATCCGGTCCACCATTGTCAGCGAACAGGGAGACACACTCACCACCCACTTGTTGCTGGATCTTGGAGCCAGTCACCCCGTTTACCTCAACCAGAGGTATCAGCACCTATCGGGTCAGACCATCAAAGGCTTCCTGGGCAAGGGCATCAGCGGAAACCTGATGGGTCAAAAAGGCCGTGCCGAAAAGCTGCTGATCGGGGATGTGGAAATCAATCAACCTTTGGTTGCGTATCCCGACGCAGAATTTCTGACTTTTTATGATGAGGAAATCAGCTGGGAAGGGATCATTGGCGGAGCCATCCTGAAAAGATTCACTGTGACCATCGATTACCAGGAGGGAAAATTATTAATGAGGCGCAATCGTTTTCTGCAGCAGCCTTTCAACTCTAATCTGAGTGGCATGGAGGTGATCGCAACCGGTCGTCGCATGAACAATTACAAAATCCATTATGTGAGGCCGGGCTCTGCAAGTTACGAAGCGGGTATCATGCCCGGAGATGAAATCATCGCCCTGAATTCACACAGGAATCAGGAATTGACCATGGAAATCATCCTGGATGAATTGTCTGCCCGGATCGGGCATTCCATTCACCTTATGGTTCGCCGTGACGGGCAGATATTAAGAAAAAACTTCCGTTTGCGGGAAGACCTGTTGTAACACAGCCCCCTATTGGCTTTGCAAATAAGGCTTTATTTTTTCCCGGCCTCTTTCCCGCCACTCCGCAGGTATGATCTCCCAGTTTTCACGACTCTCAGGTGTGTAGGTTCCCTTTTCCCTGAAAAACTCAACCATATAACTGCGTAAGTCTTTATCGGTGGTGGAAAGAATGCGGGCATTGAGTTCATCATGCGGGATACCGGCACCATTGGTCAGATGACCACCTCCGCCGCTCCCCCGATAAGAATTGATGGCAACCACATAAACCGATTCCGGATTGAATTCGCTTCCGTCTTCCATTTCAAGAATCTCAACCCGCTCTCCAACAGGCAAACTGACATCCACCGTATACCGGATGCCGGCAGCTGAATCAAAATTGTAAGGGGGATTTCTAAGCAAACCCCTGCCGCGGCGGTCATCCGGCACACGGCCCAGGGCATCCTGGTGTACATTTAAAAGGTAATCATCTTCGCCTTCCATTTCGTTCAGCCACAAACCATAGGAATACTCCAGGTAATCCTGCACCTCTGCTCCGGTAAGCTCCATGGTATAGAGATAGTTCTCGTATTCATACAGCCTGAAAAAATCCTTCATACGCAACGGCCCCTGCCGGATGGTTTGATCAAAGGCAAGCGGTGCGGTGAACGAAAGATCTGCACCCGTTAAAGAAAGCTGAATCTCATGTACCAGATCCGTAAACGGCGCACTGCCAAATAATGCATCCATGGAATGCATGGGGCCGGTTATCTCCCCCACCCTTTCATTGGAAAACCTGAGAATCTCACTCACATCATCCTCAAAGGTTTGGACAAAATCACGGTGTGGAACCACCCTGGTAGCAGAGATCATGTCCCCCTCCACGCCTTGAAGGGTAAAAGTGCGCCTGGCCTCGCGCCTGAAGGTTAGTTCGGCCACAGCAAGATGCTCTGCAAAATGGCCGGGTCCGAGAACCAGAACCGGGTCTCCGTCAACGTTGGTAACGGTTTGCACACGCCTGCGGTGATCATGGCCGGCAAAGATCACATCAAAACCGGGGACATTTTTGGCCACATACCCGGAGGCATGTTCCAGGGGGTGGGAATCAGGATCGGGATCCAGCGAACCGAATCCACTGTGAAACAAACCAACAATGGCATCGGGTTGTTCATGCTCACGGATATGGTCAACCCAGTAAGCTGCAGATTCAACCATATCTTCAAACACCAGCCCTTCCCACAAATGCGGCGGGAGCCAGGTGGGAACACCGGTGGTGGTGAGCCCGAGTACGGCAATCCGGATGCGTTCCCGCTCAATTACCGTATATGGTTTGAAGTAAGGCTCTCCACTCTCCTCATCCAGCAC
>PWIY01000194.1 GCA_003560215.1 Bacteroidales bacterium
AAGGAGGACGTACGGCTGGCAGAGGAGACGGCAAGTGCTTTGGGCTATGCGGAAGTGGCTGATCTGAAACTGGATGTTGCCAAAGCAATCCGTGATTTTGTGGAGGGTGGCGGCTACATGTTTGCCATGTGTTCGGCGCCTGAGAGCATTGACATTGCTCTTGCCGCTGAAGGAGTGGACATTCTTCACGAGGTTTACAACGGCACGCCACCAGATCCTGACGCCCAGGAGCGGCTTGACTTCAGCCGCACTTTTGCATTTGAGAACTTTACCATTGTGCCCGATCCGGCCATTTATGAAAAATCGAACATTGATGTGCCCAAAATAGGGCGAAATGAAGGGACCGACTTTTTTACGCTGTTTGAGTTTTCGGCCAAATGGGATCCGGTTCCAACCATGCTTACGCAAAACCATGAAACGGTGGTACGCGGATTCATGGGGCAGACCACTGCTTTCCGCAAAAATGTCATTAAGCCTACGGTAACCATATTGGGTGAGAACCAGTCAAAGGAGGAAGCGCGTTATATTCACGGATCGCGCGGCAACGGAACATTTACGTTTCTGGGTGGTCACGATCCGGAAGATTATCGTCATCATGTGGGTGATCCGCCCACAGATCTGGATCTTTTCCCCAATTCTCCCGGCTACCGGCTGATCTTAAACAATGTGTTGTTCCCCGCGGCCCGCCAGGAACCCTTGAAAACCCTGCTTTCCCAATGAAATTATAGCTTAATCTTTTGTGTTTTTTTCTTATACGTCAGGAAAGCGTAAGGGTATTTGTTTTTCTCATCCGGGTCATGTTCTTCCATCTCAATCAATTCCCACTGATCCGGGTCAATTTCCGGGAAGAAAGTGTCACCTTCGAAGTTACCATATATACGGGTGATATATAATCTGCGGGCCTGATACAGATCGATGGTTTGCCTGTAAATCTCTTCGCCACCGGCCACAAAAACATCCTTCTGGTCTTTCACCATTTGCAGGGCTTCACTGATGGAATTCGCAATCTTGCATCCCTGGGCATCATAATCCTTTCTTCCCGTTACCACGATGGTTGTCCGTCCTTTCAGCGGTTTTCCCATCGATTCAAACGTTTTTCGCCCCATGATGAGTGTATGCCCCATGGTCAGGTTTTTAAAATGTTTGAGGTCAGCCGGCATATGCCACATGAGGCTGTTTTCTTTTCCGATTACATTGTTGTTGCCAAGGGCAGCGATCAATAAGAGTTTCATAATGAAAGGCTTTTGCTGATTAATTTGCAACCACGGATTAAAATTAAACGGCCACCGGAGCTTTGATGTGGGGATGCGGGTCGTATCCGGTCAATTTAAAATCCCCGTAACTGAAGGAGAAGATGTCTTTTATCTCCGGATTGATGTGCATAACGGGCAGGGGGCGGGGCTTTCTGCTCAGCTGCAGCCTGGCCTGCTCAAGGTGGTTCAGGTACAAATGTGCATCTCCGAAGGTATGGATAAAGTCACCTTCTCTGAGCCCGCATACCTGAGCAATCATCTTCGTAAGTAAAGCGTAAGAGGCAATGTTAAACGGAACTCCCAGAAAGCAGTCGGCACTTCGCTGATACAGCTGGCAGGAAAGCCGGCCGTCAGCCACATAAAACTGGAAAAGTACATGGCAGGGTGGAAGGGCCATCTTGTCAAGCTGCCCCACGTTCCAGGCGTTCACCATTAATCTTCTTGAATCCGGATTTTGTTTGATTTGGCGGATGAGTTCGCTGATCTGGTCCACATGACCGTTCTCTGCCGGCCAGCTCCTCCACTGTGCACCATAAACCGGCCCCAGATCGCCGGATTCATCGGCCCAGGCATCCCAGATGGATACGCCGTTGTCTTTCAGGTACGCGATGTTGGTATCACCTTTCAGAAACCACAAAAGTTCATGGATGATGGAACGCAGATGCAGTTTTTTTGTGGTAACCAACGGGAATCCGTCTTCGAGATTGAAGCGCATCTGGTAGCCGAAAACACTGACGGTTCCGGTACCCGTCCTGTCTTCTTTTCTGCTCCCGTTCTGAAGGATGTGTTCCAAAAGGTCAAGGTACTGAATCATCTCTTCCAATTTAGTATAAGACAATGGGATGGTTTGCCGTTACCTGCTGCTGGCTCCCTGCTGAATGTATGGATGCAAATTATTTTGACCGGGTCAACCCAATATCATTCCTACGATGGTGGCACTCATCAGGCCGGCAAGTGTTCCGCCAAGCAATGCTCTCATTCCGAAGCGGGACAGAAGCACTTTTCGTGAAGGAGCCAGGGATCCGATTCCGCCAATCTGAATCCCGATGCTTGCAAAATTGGCAAAACCGCAAAGCATGTAGGTGGCCATGATGATTGACTTGGGGTCGGCAAAAGCATCCATTTCCTTGAGTTCTGCCAGGCTTACATAGCCGATGAATTCCGTCATGATGATCTTTTCACCGAGCAGCCTTCCCACAAGTGTGATGTCGGGTAAACTGACTCCGATGAGCCACATGATGGGGGCAAAGGTGTATCCCAGAATAAACTGCAGGGAAAGCTGTTCGTAGCGGCCATCTGTGGCTTCGGCAATCAATGGGTTCAGGTTGGCCATGTCGCCGATTCCTCCTACGATGTAATTGAACATGGCAATGAACGCGATGAAAACGAGCAGCATGGCTGCCACATTGGCTGCCAGGCGCAATCCCTCGCCCGCTCCGTTTGTGATGGAGTCCAGGATGTTGTCTCCGATTCTGTCTTTGGAGATTTCCATGGTTTTGTCGATCTCTTCGGTCTGGGGGTACAGAATTTTGGAGATCACCACAGCTCCCGGTGCTGCCATGATCGATGCGGCCAGGAGGTGCTGGGCAAAGATCAGCCTTTGTACCGGGTCATCCCCGCCAAGGAAACTGATATAAGCAGCAAGTACCCCGCCGGCCAGGGTGGCCATTCCTCCGGTCATTACCAGCAGGATCTCAGACTTGCTCATGCCGGCAAGGTAAGCCTTGATCATCAGCGGAGATTCTGTCTGGCCCAGGAAAATGTTCCCGGCCACGGAAAGGCTTTCTGCACCTGAAAGGCGCATGGCCCTGGTCATCAGCCAGGCCATGCCGAAGACGATCTTCTGGATGATACCAAGGTAAAACAGCAAGCTCGTAAGGGCAGAGAAAAAGATGATGGTTGGCAGCACCTGGAAGGCAAAGATGTACCCATAGCGTTCGGTGTCCAGGAAGCCTTCAAACAAAAAATCGGTTCCCGCCTTGGTGAAATCGAGGATTACGACAAATACCGACCCGATCATCTCAAAAAAGTACTGCACTGCCGGTACCTGCAACACGCCAAAGGCCAGGAGCACCTGAACGGATAAGCCGATTCCGACCACACGCCAGGAGATGGCCTTCCGGTTGGCGCTGAAAATCCAGGCGATGAATATCAGTACAAACATACCCAGTAACCCCCGGAAAATGGAGGTTAACCCGAAAGCATATTCGTGCACATCCACCGGGGTGTAAGTGAGGTAATACCGGAACTCACAATCAGTGAGCACCAATGATTCTCCTTCAAGCTGCTCAATGACAAAAACAACGGGCTGGATGTCTGTGGTGAGTTTGTCACGGGTGTGTATGGCCAGTAACTCACCTTCATGATAATACTGAAGTAAAGGCTGGCCGTCATCAATACGGTAGCTTACCGAGTCCACAGCGGCTTCAAGGTCGTCGGGGATCGGGGCGAGATAGAGGGTGTCACCAATCCTGGTCCAGGAACCGTAAGCATCCTTTTCGAGGAATTCTGAATAAAGTGAAAAGGTTTTCTCACCTTCTGCGTCAACCAGTGTCAGTGTGTCCTGTGGGGGCAGAACGGTTGTTTGCCCGGTGGTCTTGTCTGTGGCTTCATCAAAAGCCCATATTCTGGAGATTTCTTCCTGTACAGCGGGTTCCGTATTGGAATTACAGGAGCTAAAAAGCAGTGCCGGCAGGATGAACAGCAATAAGAGCCTGGGAATCGTAAGTGTGTTATTCATTGAAGTATCACTGATTAAGGTCATTCACTACTTCTTACTTCCTTTCCGTTTGTTGATTTCATCCCTGATTACGGACGCCTTTTCGTATGCTTCGGAATCAATGGCTTTCATCAGTTTTTTTTCCAGCTCTTTCAGTGTCATCTGGCTGTATCCGGTTTCCTCCGCTCCACTGTCCTTTTCAGCCACACTGCCGGGAGGGTCAATGGATTCATCGCCTTCCTGCATTACAATACCAGCTGCTTTCAGGATTTTTTCATAGGTATAGATCGGGCACTGGAACCGGACGGCAATTGCCACCGCGTCTGAGGTTCTGGAGTCTATTTCCACCTCTTTTGTGCCGTCAAAACAAATCAATTTGGCAAAAAAGATCCCTTCGCTGAATTTATAGATGATGACCTCGGTAATGGAGATGTTGAAAGTGGCTGCAAAGTTTTTGAAAAGGTCATGTGTCAGCGGCCGGCTTGGTTTCATTTTTTCCAGTTCAATTGCTATGGCCTGTGCTTCAAAGCTTCCGATAATAATGGGCAAGCGGCGTTTTTGACCTTCTTCACCAAAAATCAGTGCATAGGCACCTGATTGTGATTGGCTGTAGGATATTCCAAGAATCTCAAGTTTGATTTTTTTCATATGGCCACAGTCAGGTTGCTGAAACAACAAATTTACTGGTTTTTTTCAGATATTCATGATCGTAACTGCCTTTTTCCACGATTAATCAGGAATCAGAGAAAACCTGAAAAAAATTTTTTAAAAACATTTCTTAAATCATTTTGTTGAATGATTAAATCTTTATTTTTGCTTTCAGCAGTCGATCCTTAATGCCTAATTTCACAAAACAAACCCCTGTAAAATGTCTTTAATCTTTTGGTTGGTTCCGATTAGTGCCCTTTTTGCGCTTGGCTTTGCCTGGTATTTTTTCCGCCAGATGATGTCGATGGATGAAGGCACAGATATGATGAAAAAAATTGCCACCCACGTTCGCAAGGGAGCTTCCGCTTACCTGCGACAGCAATACAAGGTGGTGATCATCGTGTTCCTTGTAATTACGGTGATCTTTTCTTTTCTCGCCTACGGCCTGGGGGTCCAGAACAACTGGGTCCCCTTCGCATTTATAACCGGCGGTTTTTTCTCAGGACTTGCCGGTTTTTTTGGCATGAAAGCGGCCACTTATGCAAGTGGAAGGGTGGCCAATGCATGCCGGTCCTCACTTGACGGAGGCCTTCGCCTGGCATTTCGAAGTGGTGCTGTGATGGGATTGGTGGTGGTCGGCCTTGTCCTGCTCGACATCTCACTTTGGTTTATTGTGTTGAATATCTTCATTCCCGAAACCTTTGACGGGTATCAGCTGATGACCATTACGGCCATTATGCTGACGTTTGGTATGGGAGCCTCAACGCAGGCGCTGTTTGCCCGTGTGGGTGGTGGTATTTACACGAAAGCTGCGGATGTGGGTGCCGACCTGGTAGGGAAAGTGGAGGCAGGAATTCCGGAGGATGACCCGAGGAACCCGGCCACCATCGCCGATAATGTGGGTGACAACGTCGGAGATGTCGCCGGTATGGGAGCTGACCTGTTTGAGTCGTTTGCTGCCTCCATCCTGGCTACAGCACTGCTGGGAGCTGCTGCTTTTATGGGTTATGGCCTTGACGTGCAGTTCAATGCTGTGGTTGCGCCGATGCTGATAGCATCAATGGGTACACTTTTGTCAATTGCAGGGGTGTTCATGGTGCGCACAAGGGAGGGTGCCAGTCAAAAGGAATTGTTGCGATCGCTGGGTTTTGGCGTGAACATGAGTGCCGGACTGATTGTGGTTGCTTCCTTTTTGGTGCTGTATTATCTTGACCTGCCCAATTACCTTGGTTTGTGGGGGGCGATTGTTACCGGTCTGCTTGCGGGTATAGCCATAGGCCAGTCCACGGAGTATTTCACCGCCTCAGCCTACAAGCCGACCAGAAAAATTGCAGAATCGAGCCAGACAGGTACTGCCACCCTCATTATCAGTGGTGTTGGAACCGGGCTGATATCGGCAGCAGTCCCCTTGTTCATCATTGTGGTGGCCATTACGCTCGCATTTTTATTTGCCACCGGCTTTACATGTGATATTGCCAGCCTGAATTACGGATTATACGGCATCGGAATTGCAGCCGTGGGCTTGCTTTCAACCCTGGGTATTACACTTGCCACGGATGCCTACGGTCCCATTGCCGATAATGCCGGAGGAAACGCTGAAATGTGCGGCCTCGGGTCAGAAGTAAGGGCGCGTACGGATGCCCTGGATGCATTGGGAAATACCACCGCAGCCACCGGAAAAGGCTTTGCCATTGGTTCGGCAGCCCTGACTGCCCTGGCTTTGCTTGCGTCTTATTTTGAAGAGGTCAGAATGATGTTCGTGAAGTTTCTTGACCGTCCGCAGGAATTGATCAACGGAACTCCGGCCATTGAAGCCGAGTTTATTGATTTTGTCAACCACTATGAAGTTCACCTGATGAATCCCAAGGTAATTGTGGGGATTTTGCTGGGTGTGATGGCTGTCTTTTTATTTAGTGGAATGACAATGAATGCTGTGGGTCGCGCGGCACAGAAAATGGTCGATGAGGTGCGCAGGCAATTCTCTTCCATCCCTGGAATTATGGACAGAAAGGCCGAACCGGATTATGCCCGGTGTGTGTCCATTTCCACCAAGGGAGCCCAGCAGGAAATGATGGCACCTTCACTCATTGCTCTCCTGATCCCGGTCATGGTGGGCATATTGTTCGGAGTACCCGGCATTGCGGGCCTGCTTTTGGGAACCATCTCCTCGGGTTTTGCCCTTGCCATCTTTATGGCCAATGCAGGCGGAGCATGGGACAATGCGAAAAAATACATCGAAGAAGGTCATTACGGTGGAAGGGGCTCTGAAGGGCACAGGGCAGCTGTCAACGGAGATACAGTGGGTGACCCGTTCAAAGATACCTCCGGCCCGAGTCTGAATATTCTGATCAAGCTCATGGTGATGGCCTCGGTTGTAACCGTTGGGCTCGCTGTTGCATACGCGGTGTTTTAATTGATCCGTACTGCCCGGAGTGATCGTTGCGGGGCTGACATGCTTTTCAGCCAGGTTTTGGCTGACCGGCTGCACTTACCGGCTCTGAATCGGGTTCAGGGATACTCTCCGTCCGGATTGCCGTTTTTCCCGGAATCCTCCATGGAACGGGAATCCTCTATGGAACGGGAATTCTCCATGGAACGGGAACTCTCCATGGAGCACATATCCCGGTGTTGCTTATATTTTTAACTATATTTGTTGTATGAAGCGAAAAAGGGTTCTGGTTACCGGTGGTGCCGGATTTATCGGGTCGCACCTGTGTGAGCGACTGCTCAGTAAAGGTTACGATGTACTGTGTGTGGATTCATATTTTACCGGGACCCGTGATAATATTGTTCATCTCTTTGATAATCATCGTTTTGAGGTTATCCGTCACGACATTACCAAAGAGCTTTTCGTTGAAGTGGATGAGATTTACAACCTGGCCTGTCCTGCTTCCCCGGTTCATTACCAGTACAATCCCATTAAAACCATCAAAACTTCGGTGATGGGGGCGATTCACGTACTAGGACTGGCAAAAAGGGTTAAAGCCAGGGTTCTGCAGGCATCTACCAGTGAGGTTTACGGCGACCCACAAAGCAGCCCGCAACATGAGAGTTACTGGGGCAACGTGAACCCCGTAGGGATCAGGTCCTGTTATGACGAGGGCAAACGTTGTGCTGAAACACTTTTCATGGATTATCACCGCCAGAACCAGGTCAAAATTAAAATTGCCCGGATTTTTAATACCTACGGACCAAGAATGCAGCCCGACGACGGCAGGGTGGTTTCCAACTTTATTATGCAGGCCCTGAAGAATGAAAACCTGACCATTTATGGAGACGGAACACAGACGCGCAGTTTTCAGTATATTGATGATTTGCTTGACGGGCTGACCGGGCTGATGAATACCGGAGATGAAATTACCGGACCGGTTAACCTGGGCAACAAGAATGAATTTACCATCAACGAACTTGCACAGATGGTACTTGATCTGACCGGTTCCCGATCCAAAATCACTTACCTTCCTTTGCCGGAAAATGATCCTGTTCAGCGCAGGCCCGACACCATGTATGCCCGGGAGTTGCTGAACTGGGAGGCGGCCATTCCCCTGCGTGAGGGACTGGAGAAAACCATTGCCTACTTTGATTCTCTTCTCAGGGGTTAGATGATGAGGTATAAAATGCTAAGGTTTAGGGGTTTGAAAAAATCAAACAAACATTTAAACTTTTTTGTGTTTATGGCCTCGCCATTTATCAGTAATTTCGCAGCATAATTGCCTTTTGCTATGAAAATACCTGATGTTTTAACGTTTCGTCACCTGGTTGAAAACAGTACTTCCCGTTACGGTGATACCCCGGCCCTTGGTTATGCAGGAGGGGATAGGATGACATACAACGATGTCAGTGAAGGGATTACAAGGTTAACCGATATATTGATTTCAGGAGGGGTGCAATCCGGCGATCGTGTGATGCTGCTGGGACAGAATATGCCCAACTGGGGTGTTTCGTACCTGGCCGTGACCAGCATGGGTGCGGTGGTTGTACCTGTACTGACAGATTTTTCTGAGGAAGAAATTGCCAAACTTATCGGGCATAGCGAGGCCAAAGCGCTGATTGTTTCCGAAAAGCTATCACCCAAACTGCAAGGTACTTTCCCTGAAACCCTGAAAATGGCTGTGCTGATGGATGATTTTCGGGAGATCAGCCTGGGCATGCTGGAAATGACCGGAACGGTCGGCGATGCAGAGCCACGAAGTCGTGAAGGCGTTGGGATGCCCCCGGCTCCAAGAGAGGATGACCTGGC
>PWIY01000064.1 GCA_003560215.1 Bacteroidales bacterium
AGCAAGTATAAAATGCTTCCCACAGCAATGAAAATAATCAGGGTGGAAGCCAATGAAGACAACACACGGGGTATTTTGATCTGCTCAAGGATATTGGCAAACGGAGTCATCAGTGATGCAAAGAAAACGCCGAAAACCAGGGGAACCAGAAAAGAGGATCCAAAATACAGCAGAATAAAAAGAACAAGAATAAAAATAAGTATCTGGTTGGTTTTTTGAAGGGTTTGCATAGGATGTGTTTGCTTAAACGTTGATGTCGGGATTTTCCACTCTGAACTTCGTGTATCTTATTCTGATAGTATACCGGCCCCTTCTGCAATGCTAACTTCATAATATTCCGGGCGGGTTTTAAACTGTTCAAAAAATTTTTCTGAGCTAATCTCTTTGAATGATTCCACATGCCGTGTTTCCAGCAGGTTGATGGTGCAGCCTCCAAACCCGCCTCCCATCATCCTGGCCCCCTTGACACCGGAAATGGCTCTTGCAGTATCGACCAAAAAATCAAGCTCTTTGCAGCTTACTTCATATTTGTCCCGGAGTCCCTCATGGGAGCTCCACATGAACTCCCCGGTTAGGTCCGGATCTCCCTTTTCAAGGGCGCTGCATGCCCCGATGACCCTTTCATTTTCCTCGATGACATATTCACATCGCTTCAATATTACCGGATCCAGTTTTTTGCCAACCGTTCGCAGCATATCCGGACTGACATCCCGTAAGCTCCTGACTTCAGAAAACTCACGGGCCAACATGCGAACGCCTTCCTCACATTGATCACGCCTTTCATTGTAGGCAGATTCGGCCAGGGCATGGCTGACACCGGTGTTGGCCAGAAGAATTGTATGATCCTTGCTTTTGAAAGGATAGTAGGTATGATTCAGGTTACGGCAATCCAGGCGGATCAGCTGGTTGGTTTTTCCGAACACTGAAGCGAACTGATCCATGATCCCGCACCTGACGCCGACAGTGTGATGCTCTGCCTGCTGGCCGGCTTTGGCAAGTTCCAGGGGGGGCAACTCCAGTTTATCCATGGTGTTTATTGCCAGTGCAAATGCCATTTCCAGAGCGGCTGACGAAGACAAACCGGCGCCGGATGGTATGTTTCCGCCGAAGACAGCATTGAAGCCTTTCAGTTGATACCCCCTTCCGGTGAGTTCCCTGATCACACCGGCCGGATACCTGGCCCATCCGGGCAGGTCATTTTTCCGGAATTCCTGATCAAATGAAGCATCTTCCCGTAAATCTGCGGCGTGGATGTGATAAGTGCCCGTTTCGTTGGGCTGGATTGCAAGGTAAATGTATTTATTGATTGCAGCAGGCAACACATAACCCAGGTTGTAATCGGTGTGTTCACCAATCAAATTGATGCGGCCGGGTGCCCGGAAAACAAGATACCCATTGCCGAACTTTTTTTCAAACAATTGCCTGACATTTAATGCATTCATAGCTGTCCGTTGCGCTTTATTTTAAGGTATCCCTGCCGAAGCTTGCCTTTACTGGTTCATTATGGCACCTGATGATTCAGTATCGGGGTATGGATGATCGCTCACGGAAAACCTGAAAACGGAATGAGAGGTAAAGATCTCACCCGGATTTAACAGGGTAGAAGGAAAATCAGGTTGATTCGGTGAGTCCGGAAAGTGTTGGGGTTCAAGACAAAAAGAAGTCCTTTTGTGATATGGTTTTCCGCGTTTTCCGGTGTTTTCCCCGTTTAAGAAATTTCCACCGTAGAACTGCAATCCGGGTTCAGTGGTCAGTACTTCCAAAACTCTGCCACTGACGGGGTCATACACACTGGCGGCCGGTTCCGGGTGTTGGGACCCTTGTCTTTTGATTAATACATAATTATGATCATAACCTCCTGCAAATTCGAGCTGTTCATATTGGCTGCCGAGCCGTTCACCGATCGGCGTGAAGCCGGTGAAATCCATTGGCGTTTGTTCCACGGGCCTGATCTCCCCGGTGGGGATCATGAATTGATCTGTGGGGGTAAAGTGTGTGGCCCGGATTTTCAGTATGTGGTCGTTGATGCTCTGATCACCTTCTCCGCTGAGATTGAAAAAAGGGTGGGCGGTAAAATTGACGACGGTTCTTTGATCGGTTTCGGCCCTGAATTCGATATGTAATTCATTTTGATCGTTCAGGGTGTAGCGAACCAGTAACTCGAGGTTGCCGGGGTACCCTTCGTGCATATGTGGTGACAGGCAGGTCAGTTCGGCTTGCTGAGGGGTTACCTGTTTCATGTCCCAAACCATGTTGTGGAATCCGCCGGGGCCACCATGCAGGTGGTTCGGGCCATTATTGACCGCCAGGGAATAACTTACTCCGTCCAGCACAAATTTGCCGCCTGCAATCCGGTTTGCATACCGGCCGATCAGGGCCCCGAAAAAGGCCTCTGTTGAATTCAGGTATGCATCAAGTGAATGAAACCCCGCTACAACGTCATCAAACACACCGTGTTTGTCGGGTACGGCCAGGCTGACGATCCGCCCTCCGTAATTTGTGATGTCTGCCCTGCACCCGTTTTTGTTAATCAGCGACAACAACCATACGGGTTTTCCCTGAAGGGTTGCAGCGAAATTTTCAGGATCAGGAAAAACCGGATTTGTATTCCGGTCAGGTGCTGAAGTTGAATTTTGCTCCTGGTCATTCATAATTCATTGTTTTGGATGGGTAAAGACCTGAGGCCTGCAATTTTACCAGAATACCACATACAATACTGTCAGCAGGGTCAGAATGGCATATGCGGCAATGTTGAATTTTTTGCCGGTAATAAAGTATTCCCGTTTCAGCGGGATGGCTTTGGGGTCATCATCCCCGGGCGTGGTGGTGAGGCTGACCATCACAATCACCGCCATGGTGATCAGGCAGGTGTACATCATCTGATCCAGGAAGGGCATTTCAATGGGCAGGATCTTAAGCAATATGGCTACGGGAATGGATGAGATCACACCGATTGTGGCTCCCCTGGCATTTGCTTTTTTCCAGAACAATCCCATCAGGAAAACTGCCAGAATACCCGGGCTGACCACCCCTGTATATTCCTGAATGTATTGAAACATCTGGGGCATGGTGCTGAGCAGTGGTGCCATAAAAACAGCGATCACCAATGCCACGATCACGGCAATACGGCCTACGGGCACCAGGTTTTGTTCTCCCTCTTTTTTGGCAAAATATGGTTTATAAATGTCCATGGTAAAGATGGTGGAGGTCGAGTTGAGCATGGATGCAAGGGAGGATACAATGGCAGCTGTCAGTGCGGCCACTACAAGCCCTCTGAGCCCCACAGGAATAAAGGTACGGATCAGCCAGGGATAGGCGGTATCGTACCTGATGCCCCCGTCGGGCCGGAGAAAGTCATTTTGTATGCCTTCGATGACGGTGGTGCCTTCGGGTTGGGTAAACAGTACATAAACAATAATTCCCGGGATGACGACAAACAAAGGCAACAACATTTTCAGGAATGCGGCAAAAGCCAGCCCGCGCTGGGCCTCACGCAGTGATTTGGCGGCAAGTGCCCGCTGAATAATGTACTGGTTGAAACCCCAGTAATACAGGTTGGCCACCCAGAGCCCTCCGATCAGCACACCGATACCGGGTAAATTAATGTACTCCGGATGGTCGCGCGACAGGATCATGTTGAACTTTTCGCCGGCCGAATTGTACACATGGCTGAGTCCGTGAATGACCCCGCCGTCAGGGGTTACGTAATGCAGGGCGATCATGGTGGTGATTAGCCCGCCGATCACCAGCAAAGTGACCTGGATCACGTCCGTCCAGGCAACTGCCGACAATCCTCCCCAGATGGAGTATGCCGCAGCAAACAGTGCCAGCCCGATGATAAAGCCAAAAGTCATGGAACCGTCACCACTTCCGATGATGGTATCCAGCGCTATGGCACCCAGGAACAACACAGAGGTAAGATTCACAAAAATAAACAGGCAGATCCAGAATACAGCCAGGATGGTTTTCAGGTTGGTGCTGAAGCGTTGTTCAATGAACTGGGGTATGGTAAACAAGCCTTGTTTGATGAACACAGGCAGGAGGAATTTAGCCACCACAATCAGTGTCAGCGCAGCCATCCACTCGTAAGAGGCAATGGCCAGGCCGATGGCAAAGCCTGAGCCTGACATGCCAAGGAATTGTTCCGCAGAAATGTTGGCTGCAATGAGGGATGCTCCGATGGCCCACCATGGCAGGTTTTTGCTGGCCAGAAAGTAGTCGGTGGTGGTTTTTTTCTGTCCTTTTCTGGTTCTTGAAACCCACAATCCCACGGATAGAATAATCAGGCCATATACGGCAAAAATAATATAGTCAAGCGTTTCGAACTGCCCCATATTGATTTGCTTTTAAGTTTAAGCAAATATATCAAAATGATCGGGTCAAATCCTTAAAAGATAAAGATATTCCCATATTAAAATGGAGGGGGAGGCCCGGGTAATAATACCTTGGTGGCCCGCCAAACGAGGGGGCGTTGACAAGGATCATTGAGGGGTAATGCCGGTTCAGCAGATTATTGGCACGAATGAAAAAGTCTGCCTCCCAGTTGTTGAACATTTCACGCCGGTAACCCAGAGATAAATCAACCAATCCATAAGATGAAGTGAACCGGCTGTTGGCATCATTCATGGCCATCGGCCCGACAAAACGCCAGCGGGCTGTGGCATAAAGGCCGGCAGACCATTCATTGTGCAGGCTGGCATAGAGGACCTGTCGCGGAACACCAGGAAGGCGGTTTCCCGAATAATCTTCATCCATGTCGGTAAAGTCAGTGAAATAGAAATGGTTGTATGCATAATTGGTGCGAAGTGACAATTCTTCCAACAGTTGATTGTTGTTTGGCCGGGGTCCGATGATGACCCACTGAAGTTCGGCTTCCAGACCCCTGTGCAGGGATTCTCCGGCGTTTTTTCCCACCCATGCATCCTCACCGATCCTTTCAGCCACCAGCAGGTCGCGTACCCGCATGTGGTAGAGGCTGAAATCGTAGAACAACCTTTGACCTGCGGTCTGCCCCCTTAACCCGGCCTCCATGTTCCAGCTTTTTTCCGGGCGGATGTCCGGATTGATCGCACCCTCCGGGGTGAGTGTTTCCGAAAGGGAAGGGGGAGAAAAGCCGTGGCTGATGGTGGCAAAAGCCGTATGGTTGTTATGGTATTTGTAAGCGGTGCTGATGCGCGGGGAAAGAATGTATCCATAATCATACCGACCCGAATTGTTTTGCTGACCGGTATGGAAGCGATCGCTGTAATCAATCAGGGCGTAATTCAGGTTAAGGCCTGATGAAAAATTCCATTTGCCAATATTGGCATCCGCCTGGAGAAATACGTTAAAGGTGGTCACTTCTTCCAGATTGTCACTGAGTTGTGCACCTTGCCGGCCTTCACCGTCAATGTTTTCGTGGTTGCTGTAGCGGTAATCTTCATAGAAAAATTCGCCCCCTCCTGAAACCTCAAATTCCATTGCTCCGGCATGAAGGTTCCGGCGTACATTGAACCTGCCTCCTGCGGTGTATCTCTCCTCATAAAAAACGTCAAAGGGGCGCATCTCTTTTTCGTTGTGCCAGAGGCCAAACAGGCTGATGTCGGCCGACAGATGGTCATGAAACTCCCGTGTGGCGGTGATGCCTCCAAGGAATCGCTGTGAATCCTCATACCCTTCTGTCCTGAGCCAGTTTTCTGCAGCAGATTCAGGAGAGTCCATATAGGTTAAACTGTCAATGGAGCTTGGGATGTGGGACTTAAGGTCAGCGTATGCCAGCAACAGGGTGTAACGGGTATTTTGGCTAATTCCGAATTGCGACACCGAAGTGATGGCATCACGCTGAAACTGATTGTTCTCGCGGAACCCATCGCTTTGGGTATGGGAATAAACCAGGCTGGTGGCTGCATTGGAGCCGGAAAGATCGGCTGTGATGCTGTTTCTGAATAACCCGAATGCCCCGGTCTGAAATGAATTGCTGATTCCGGTCTGCATGGCCTGTGGTTGCCTGGCCCTTATGGCAATGGTGCCACCAAGCCCTGCTCCGTAAGCGCTGGTTGCAGGGCCTTTGATCACTTCCATGCTTTGTATAACCGCAGGATCAATGTCCTGGATAAAAGTGACACCTGAGGTATTTGTTAAAGGGATGTTGTTGAAATAGGCCCGGATTTTTCCGGTGGCATAGGGAACCCGGGCGCCGATCCCGCGAATGGTGACCCGGTTGGTGTTGGTGGCCCCCTCGTGCGCAAACACCCCGGGGGCGTGATCCAGTATGGGCAACAGGTTGTAAGTGGGCTTATCCCTTTCAATCAGGGTGCTTCCTATGGAAGTCAGAGATCCCGGTACCTCCAGGAGGTTGCGCGTACGGTTGAATGCGGTTACCACCGTTTCATCCAGTTCAATCAGCAAGGTGTCTGCGTTGAGTGTATCTGAAGGATGTGTTACGGAAATCAGGGTGTCGTTCCGGATCTCACTTTTATCAAAACGGAAAGAATAGACTGCCTGTACCTCCGGACAGACCGTCGTTAGAATAGCAGTGATTAATCCGGGCATCAAAAATTTAATTCTCATCACTTTGAGAAACATACTCAGCAACTGTTTGGTTCAATGGATACGCTTCCCGTCCGGAATTTATACCTTTGCCCTGAAAACGGAAAAATCAATTAACTGACAGGGAATGTATAAATACCTTTTTGGACCGGTTCCGTCGCGGCGGCTGGGAATGTCGCTGGGTGTGGATCTGGTACCGCACAAAGTTTGTTCACTTGACTGTGTGTACTGCGAGGCAGGAAAAACCACCAACAGGACGGTGCAGCGGGATGAATACATCCCGTTTGAAAAAGTGACTGCTGAACTGAAGAATTATTTTGAAAATAATCCCGATCCGGACTATATTACTTTTTCGGGTTACGGAGAGCCCACATTAAACAGCCGGATGGGTGAGGTGCTGGCGTTCATCAAGTCATTTAAACCCCGGGTTCCTGTGGCCGTTTTAACCAATGGTACCCTGTTTCATCAGGAGGACGTCAGAAAAGCGCTTCATAAAGCCGACCTGGTATTGCCTTCTCTGGATGCTGCCACCCCGGAGGTATTCGGTCGCATAAACAGACCGGATCCTTCTTTGGATATCGGGGTTTTCATTCAGGGGCTGGTGGAGTTCAGGAAAGCCTACAAAGGCACCATCTGGCTTGAGGTGCTGATATTGCCCGGGTACAATGACCACGAGCAGGAGTTGCAGGCATTGAAGGAAGCGATTCTGAAGATCAGGCCCGACCGGATTCAGGTTAACACACTTGACCGGCCCGGTACGGAAAAAGGTCTGCGGGGTGCCACCCGGACTGAACTGCAGCGCGTGATGGATTTCTGGGATCTTGACAATGCTGAGATCATTACTCCGTCACCCAAAAGGAAAAACATCAAGACTTACCGCAGTGACAGGGAAACTGCCATTCTGGAAACCATTGCCCGCAGGCCATGCACCGTCGATGACCTGATCTCACTGCTGGGTCTGCAGGTGAATGAGATCAATAAATACCTGGATGTGCTTGAAGCGGAAAACCGTATCCGGTCGGTGAAACAGGAACGGGGGATTTTTTACCAGCTGAAGCAGTCGTAGTTAACACAACACATGAAGCGGCGTGGTGCCGTTATATCGCCCTCATGGATCAGGGTGCCATTTTTTCCCGGTGCCGGATGAATAAGGCAGATTTTTATGAGCCTGTGTCTACTGCCTGCGACTGGCTGTGTGTGCCCCCTAAAATTTCCTGTGGAAAATTTTTTCGGATACTTCTTCAGATAATTTGTTTCCTGAGAATTGAACCGGGGATGACCCGGATGGAATGATCTGTGCGCTGACCCCGTGATCATCGCGCTTCAGCAGGATTTCGTTCCCGCAGAATCCGAAGCTTGCTTCTCCTTTGTCGTTAAAGTCATTCTGTTGCTGCAGAACCGGTAACAAATGGATCTTTCCCTGATCCACAACCAGTCCGAGTTCATTGAAACGGCTCAGGAAATCCTCTTTTACCTGGCCCGTCATTCCCGGTTGCTGAACACCCATCATCAGGGGGGTGTGTGAATACGGATCCGTGGGAAACGCGCCATATTCTTCCGGTCTCTTATGGACTCCGATCCCTTCTTTGATCCGGTAGTAAAAAACTTTCAATTCAGGAATGAGCGGATGGCCGGCATCTTCACGTGCAAAATCTATGATTCGCTCACCCAGGGCCAGGAGCAATTTTGAGACCATATGCCAGTAAATACACCCCAGCCCTTCATATTTGTAAAAGGATCCGGATCGTCCGGTGAAGAACCTGTGCTTAAAAACGCTTTCATACAGATCAAGAACCATCGGGGTTTCTTCAGTAACCAAATCCGGATCGATCCTGCCCGATAATGCCATGAGTGCCTCTCTCAGTGCATTGGCGTTTTTCAGGGATGCATTGAAATGGTATCCGCCGGTTTCGTCCTGTCTGATGATGTCGTTGTTTCCAATATCCAGCAGATGCCGGAGCAGTTGAGACTGCTGAACTTTTTTGCCGGGGATGATGTTTTTATCCAGAAAGCCCGGCAGGTCTCTGAACGGATACAACATGAAACTTTGCTGGTCTTCTCTCCACAGTGCTGAGTTAAAAAGCGCCCTGACCACCTGCAGTGTTTCATCGGGGGAGAGGATACCGCTGGCCAGTATGGCAGTTTGTCCTTCAAGCATCAGGTAAAGCTGGTTGACGCTGATGCTCTGATCCCTGACATCAATCAGGTTGTAGGAATGATACAGTCCGTCGGCGCGGCGATTGGCCTCAATGGAATGATCCAGGTAGTCCGATACCATGTCGTAGAAGCTGACCAGGCTGTCCTTGC
>PWIY01000302.1 GCA_003560215.1 Bacteroidales bacterium
ACAAAGGAGATATGAGTTTATTGACCGTTTCGGGCTCGCCCCACTATCATGCAGGACAATCGGTGAGCAAGATCATGTATGGCGTGATCTTTTCATTGATCCCGGCCATGTTGGTATCTTTTTACTTTTTTGGCCTGGGTGCCATCCTGGTTACCCTTACCGCTGTGGTTTCCTGTATGTTGTTTGAGTTTTTGATACAAAAATACCTGATCCGGGGCCCGGTGACCATTTTTGACGGGTCGGCCATTATTACCGGAATACTGCTGGCGTTTAACGTGCCGGCCAATTTGCCCCTGGGTCTGATGGTGATCGGGTCGGCAGTGGCCATCGGGATGGGTAAAATGACATTCGGCGGGCTTGGCAAAAACCCGTTTAACCCGGCCCTGGTGGGAAGGATATTCCTGCTGATCTCTTTTCCGGTTCAGATGACCACCTGGCCCAGGCCGATTCCGCTGAGTACCAAACTGACAGATGTGGTTACCGGACCGACCCCGCTGGCGGTGATCAAGGAGGGTGTTGACCAGGGCGAGAAAGTTTCTGACCTGCTTCCGCAGGTGCCCGGGTATACCGAACTTCTTGTCGGAAGCATGGGAGGCTCCGTTGGTGAAGTTTCTGCCATCGCCCTGATCCTTGGCGGGGTCTATATGCTTGCCCGGCGGATCATAAGCTGGCACATTCCTGTGGCATTCCTGGCTTCGGCAGCTGTATTTGCTGCGATTTTCTGGCAGATCAACCCGGAGGCCTATGCAGATCCGTTATTTCATATGCTGGCAGGCGGGATGATGCTCGGTGCCATTTACATGGCCACCGACTATGCAACCAGCCCGATGGCTCCGAAAGGGATGCTTGTTTTCGGGGTGGGATGCGGGTTGCTGACCATGATCATCCGTTTGTTTGGCGCATACCCTGAGGGTGTTGCTTTTTCCATCCTGATTATGAATGCATTTGTGCCACTGATCAACCGCGCATTTAAACCGAAACGTTTTGGGGAGGAGACAAAAAATGGCTAAAAAAGAATCAACTTTTTCCAACATGGTGCTGACGCTCATGCTTGTGGCGGCAGCGGCTTCATTTACCCTGGCCACGGTCTATAATCTGACTGAAGAACCCATTCAGCGGGCCCGTGAAGCAGCCCGCCAGGAGGCGATTTCCATGGTGTTGCATGATTTTGACACCCTGAAGACCAAATCGTTCATGCCCGTAACAGGCAGTGACTCACTGGAGTTCAACCTGGCTTTTGACAGCGCCGGTGAGTTCGTGGGTGTGGCTGTTGCCACATATACCGGGATGGGTTACAGCGGCCGGATCCGGGCCATGGTCGGTTTTAACCCGGATGGTACCATCATCGATGTGGTTCACCTGGATCATGCAGAAACACCGGGTCTTGGCGATAAAATTCAGAAAGACAAATCAGACTGGAGTGACCAGTTCAGGGGCTTTGATCCCCGTGAGCAAACACTGAAGGTCCGCAACGATGGCGGAGACATCGACGGGATCACCGCAGCCACCATTACGGCAAGGGCCTATTGTGACGCCATAGACCGGGCTTTTCAGACTTTTTGGGAAAATCGAGAATCCATCATCAATAAAGAAATAGATTAAGATATGGGTCAATTACAGAATTTCAGCAAGGGATTTATCAAAGACAATCCTGTATTTGTACTGCTATTGGGTTTATGTCCCGCTCTCGGGGTGACCACATCTGCCTTTAACGGTCTTGGGATGGGGCTGGCCACCACTTTTGTGCTTTTTTCATCCAACCTGGTGGTGTCACTGATCAAGAACCTGATTCCCGCCAAGGTCCGGATCCCTTCCTTTATTGTGGTGATCGCCTCGTTTGTAACCATCACGGATCTTGTGATGGAGGCTTTCCTGCCTGCCCTGTATGACTCCCTGGGTCTGTTTATTCCGCTGATTGTGGTAAACTGTCTTGTAATGGGGCGCGCGGAGGCTTTTGCCAGCAAGAACAACACCTTCAGTTCCATTGTGGACGGTCTTGGCATGGGGCTTGGCTTTGCCTTTGCCCTGACATTGCTGGGCGGAGTAAGGGAAATCCTGGGTGCGGGTGAGTTTTTCGGCCTTACGCTCTTTGCCGGTGACGGCATGCTTGTGTTTGTCCTGGCTCCCGGTGCTTTTATCGTGTTGGGTTACCTGGTGGCATTGAATAACATTGTGAAAAAGAAACTATACTAAACCGATCCTGTCATGGAATATATCATCATTATCATTGGCGCTGTCTTTGTCAACAACATTGTGCTTGCCCAGTTTCTGGGGATATGTCCGTACCTCGGGGTATCTGCCCGGGTATCCACCTCCATCGGAATGTCGGGAGCGGTGATGTTCGTCATGACACTGGCCACCATCGTGACCTTCCTGATCTTCAACTACATACTTGTTCCACTTGACATCACCTATCTGCAAACCATTTCCTACATTCTGGTGGTTGCATCCCTGGTGCAGATGGTGGAACTGATCCTGAAAAAGGTGAGTCCGGCGCTTTACCAGGCACTGGGGATCTTTCTCCCGCTGATTGTGACCAATTGTGCCATTCTTGGGGTGACCATCCTTGCAGTCCGCGAAGATTACGGGTTTCATCTGCTCGAAGCAGTGGTTTTTGCCATCGGTCACGCCCTTGGCTTTGCCCTGACCATCATCCTTTTTGCCGGCATCCGGGAGCACCTTGACCTGATGGATGTGCCGAAAGGAATGCGTGGCGCCCCCGCCGCACTGGTAGTGGCAGGTATCCTGGCCCTGGCATTCATGGGCTTTGCCAATTTGGTTTAACCGGGTACGGCAATCAGCCGGAACCCCTGCGTTGATGTTTGCTTCCCGGAGGGGATGGCGCAGGCTCTTGCAATTCAGGGTTTCTGTTTTCAGGCCAATGACTGGCAGAATGACCAGTGACTGTTTCGATGGCCGGGATCAGAAAAATACCGGTGACATCCTGATCATCAAAAACCCCCAGTGGGCAAATTCATCCTTGCTGCCCCCGCGGATCACTTCCATGGATTCACTCCCGAACATGACCGAATAGCCCAGCAACACCTCTGTGAACTCGTTGAAGCGGTGATTCAGCACCAAATCCAGTTCTGTGCCCAGATACTTGTCAATGGCGCGGGTCGGATCGGCAGGATCCGGGTAATTGTTCTCCAGGAAAAACAGGTGAAGGTCGGCGTTCAGGCTGGTCTGATCAGACAGCCTGAAATTGTTTTTCAGGTAAGGGTTAAACAGCCCGGCATTTTGGGGATGAGCAGGGAAGGCCGTAAAATAATCCATAAAACCGTTTTTCCCGTGCCCTGCACCGAATAGTTTGTCAAAAGCGGTGAACTTGTCGCCCGGGTCAAGGTGATCCTGCCCCGAAAACAATTCAAATCCAAGTGTGGACGACATGTTGGCTGTCAGATCGCCCGATAATTCACCCAACAGAAAATACGCCCCGATGTCCTGACCTCTGGAGGTATTTCCATGCTGGTATGCCGGCTGAAGCCGCAGTGTGACTGATCCGGGGCTGATTACCAGAAAGGATGACCAGGTGGCCCTGACATATAGCGTTTCCGGGTTATCCGGATGCTCATATCCGTCGGCCAGGAATAGAAATGAGGCATTGGTTGCGCTGCCCAGGTCGGTATTGTACCAGATGTAATTCAGGGTCTTGTAATTGTCCAACCTGTAGTGGGTTTCAAAAAGCCTGTCTTCTCTTTGATTGAACCCCGCCCCGATGTGCAGCTCGCTTCCGTTATCCTGCCGGTATTTCATCACCAGTGCGTCATGCGTTCGTCCGGTGAGGGCCCAGTCATTGATGGCCATTAAACGCTGGTTGTCGTACCTGAGCTCCTGACGGCCGGCCCGGATGCTTAGGTTTTCCCTGACTGCCAGTTCAACCCAGGCTTCGTAAATTCCGAACGAAGGATCGGTTCCCATGGTGTTGTCCTGCCCCCAGATCCGGAGATCCTGTACTGCCACCCCCAGGCTCACATTGCTTTCAGGTTCAAATAATAGCGAGAGGCGTGTTCTCTGGTTGACCAGCCCCGCAGGCTTGCTGCCTGGTTGCGGCATCATCCTGTAGCCGTCCCTGAATTCCGCCTTTGGCCTGATTTCGCCGCTCAGACTGAATTGGGCCGACACTGGTGAAATGGCTGAAAATGTGAGAAGGAATAAAACAAGTAGTCCCGGAAGGGATGCAGCAAATGCTCCTGTTTTCATGGCTCAGAAAGTTGGTTTTCCCTGACTTGGGTTTTCAGTAACAACAAAGGAATAGCCCGGGGTTATTGGTCGTCAATAACCCCGGACTGGCCGGGATAAAAATGCAAAATAAAGATATAAACAATATTTATTTATTCCAAATCAGCGGTAATGGATTCGATCATTCTTTCGCTCTCTGCTGAGGCGATTCCCATCACATCTGCGATAACGCCTCCCATCATGTTGCCCATCAGTGAAGTGTTCATCCATGACACATAGGTTTTGCCGTCGGATTTTTCATAAATGGCCACACGGCAGGGCATCATGGAAGATACTATTCTTTCGTCATCAAGTTTGAGGATTTCATAAGCGTGTTCCGGATGGCAAAGCTCAAATACCTTTGAACTGCGTACCTCCTTCCCGAATCCGTCCATGGTGGCCTGCATGTCGTGTACGGTAGGAATTTTCCATCCCATATCTTTGGCTGTCTGTTCAAAAACCTCTACGGAGGTTTCAAAATCATATTTGCTTTCTGCTTCTTTCAGCATCATGGATGGGGCAGAACGATAAGCAAAAAAAGAGGTCAGCACGATGCCAAGAATAAGACCGGCGGAAATCAGTAAAACTGTTTTTTTCATTTTTCTATGGATTTGGGTTCATTTTTTCATTGTTTACGTACTTGTTTGCCAATTGCGTGCCATGATAGGTAAGTAGCAGGTTTACAAGCCTGTGGGTCGTTTAGGCCAACGCCTTGACCGGCAATTGTTAGCACTTAAGTTAACGGTTGGGTTAACAGGTTAATGTTAACTTTGTTAATCTTTTTGTTTATTTTTGTAATGTACGTTAAAGATATTTATATGATAAGTGGGGCTCGTATAATAGACAGCATGCCCGCCGGAATTATCATTACAGATACCCGGTTGCGGATAAAACATATCAATGCTTTTGCTATGGATCATTTGTTCCGGCTGAATCCGGATGATGCTCCCGATCCTGTGCTTTCCGGAGAACGCTTCCTGACCATTGACAGGCAGGTGTTCAATATGCATGGCTGTATGGAAAATATGGTATCTGACGGCAAGCGCACCTTCAGTAAAACCTTGATTTTGCGGAATCAGATGGGAGAATTGCTGGTACATCTGTCTGTGAAACAGTTTTCCCCGTCGGAGGATGCCCGCTACCTGTTCGTGATTACCGATATTTCTGACGAAATGGATTGTGTGACCCATTCGCCGGATGGTTTCTCCGGCAAGGAGTTTGTGCTGGCAAAGACCATTATCGGTAAGGATCAAAAGATCCGTGATGTATACCGGAAAATCCTGCTGGCGGCCGATTCCATGGCCAACCTGATGATCACCGGTGAGAGCGGGACCGGAAAAGAAATGGCTGCTGACGCCATACACCGTTTGTCGGAGCGAAAAAAGAATCCTTATGTGAAAGTCAATTGCGCCTCGTTGTCGGAGTCGTTGCTGGAAAGTGAACTGTTCGGACACGTAAAGGGTGCCTTTACCGGCGCAACAAGCAATAAAACCGGAAAAATCGAGGAGGCGCACAAAGGAACCCTGTTTCTGGATGAAGTCGGGGAGATCAGTGCCGGCCTCCAGGTAAAATTGCTGCGGGTGATCCAGGAAAAGACCATTGAGCGGGTGGGAGACAATCGTCCCATAAAGGTTGATATGCGGATCATTGCCGCCACCAACCGCGACTTGTATGAGCTTGTAAAGGAAGGAAAATTCAGGGAGGATCTGTATTACCGCCTGAATGTGTTTTCCATTCATATGCCCCCACTGCGGGAACGCCCCCTGGACATCCCGTTGTTGTGTAATCATTTTGTGGATCGTTTCAACTATCTGACGGGGAAACAGGTTAAGGGACTGGATAATGAAGCCATGCGCCTGCTGATGGATCATTACTGGCCCGGAAACGTCCGGGAATTACGCAATGCCATTGAACACGCATTTGTGCTGGTGCAATCGTCCCTGATCGGGGTTTATGATTTACCGCCGAACCTTTTTAAACATGAAGACTCAGGGGCAACAGAACCGGATGAGGCAAAAAAGGCTGCGCAGCAGGGGGAGAGACAATTGTTCCGCAAAACGCGGGGCGGCCGGTTGCCGATCAGCAGGGAAAAACTTCAGCAAGTGCTGGAACAACACGACTGGAATCAGACGCAGGCCGCTGAATACCTGGGAATCAGCCGGGTGGGACTGTGGAAAAAGATCAGGAAGTTTGAACTCTGACTCTGTCCGGTTCAATCAGTTGGTCAGCCTGAATTCATAAAGGACTTCGCCGGTTTTTTCAAACCCGAGTTTCTTCAGGTATTTGCGGTGTTTCCTGGTTTCGCCCGAAGCAATCACCCTTCTGTAGCCATCCGCCAGAAAGGCATTCCGGAGTTGATAAAAAATGAACTTCCCGCTTTTGAAATCACGGTAAGCCGGAATGACATAATCCAGGTCAACCCGTAGTGTGTGGTCATCTTCTCTGCTGGCTATAAATAACCCGGCAGCCATCATGTTGCGAAGTATGAAAAACCTCCTTGTGGTTTGTGCAGGTTCGTAGGTGTACCCCGGAAAGTAGTTCCTGATGTCGTCCCTGTAAAAATCCAGAAACCGCCTCAGGTAGCTGTCGTGTTTGTCCACATCCAGGACCTCAAAAGACTCCTTTTTGGAATAAATCTCCACCAGGTAGTAAATATCCACACTGACGATGAAAGTGTTCAGAATGATCACCGGCACAGAGGAGATCAATACCCCGTAAATGGCCATCAGCCCCGCCCCGAAAAGATTGATCAGCCTGAACCTGGCAATTGACCGCATGGCCATGCTGAGCGCTATAAGGCCTGTACCCAGGTAGCCTGCCCACTCCATGATGTGCATTTCCATAATGTATGATATTTTGTTTATTTCTGTTTCTTGCTATGTATTGTGGATCCGGCTTAGCGGGGTTCAGGCTGCAGCCTGGTCGGTCACTTTTGCCGGGTTCTCTTCCCCCGCGGCTTGATTGGCAGCTATCCATGATCAGTCCGTCCAACCCGGGCTGAATGACCAGCTTGCCTTTTCAGGGAAGGTGGATTGGAATGCAACCACCTCCCGGATTTCTGTTGCTGTATACCAGGATGTATCCCCCTCCGCCGGCCCCGCAAAGTTTCATTGAATGGGTTCCTGACTTTACTCCCTGCTTCCATTCAGCGATCAGGTGTTCCGGGATCATTTCGCGGAAAATGCGCAGCTGCAGCGCCGATAACTGTCTCATATGCGTTTCCAGTTGCTGACCCTCTCCATCCAGAACAGCACTGATGCAACGGTTATTCAACGGGACGTATTCTGCATGAAAGATTTTCTTGAAATGTTCGTCTGTATACTTTTCCTGAAACAAAGACACCAGGGGGCTGGTTTTCCGCTGAAGTCCGGTATCCCTGAGGTAAAATGCACCTTCTTCGTTTTGCCCGGAAGCGGGAACCTTAACAATTCTGACGCTGTCCGGCGATTCCACCAGCAAAGGTAACTCCATGTACGAGGTAAGCGGATCAATTCCTGAACTTTGGCCATGAAAATGTCCTTCCATGGCAGCGAACAGGTCTTTCAGTTTTTGCAGCTGAACCGCATCCCCGGCTTTTACATCGGCTGCAGGCTTGCGGGCATACCTGTGATAAACCGCAGCAGTCAGCGCACCCGAGCTTCCCATGCCGTAACCGGACTGAATGTCTGACTCAAAATACAGCCCATTGTCCAGGTCTTTGGCGAAACGATCCAGATCCAGGATCTCCGGAAAGGGCAAAGGAGCAGAGGGACGGGACAGGAATCGCCAGAATTTGCGGAGTGCCTGGCCGGAGTACCGTGCCTGACCGGATGCGCGGCCCACACGACCTCCCGCAGAATTTTCCGGAAACGTCAGCCACCCTCCCTGCCCGGTGGCGTCCTCCGGAAACGTCAGCCACCCTCTCTGCCCGGTAAACGGCAGGGTCAGAGCCATTGATCCGGTCATCAGGCTGTATTCTCCGAACAACAGAATTTTTGCGTAAAACTTCCTTCCCATGATTGATGGAGATTGGTTCGCTAAGTGCTCTCTTTCAGCTTCACCGGGCCGCTTCCCATGGCATCATCGATCCATTTTCCGTTTTCGCATAAACCGGCCAGTTCATCCCCGATGAAGGGAGTCACCCTGCCGGCGTATTCAGCCGGGTAAAGCAGGTGAACGTTGGGCCCGGCATCCATGGTGAAACAGACCGGTAAGCCGTTCTCTTTCCGGAAATTTCTGATCTTCTCAATCAACCGCAATGAATTTGGATGCATGAGGGTGTAACCGGGATTGGATGACATCATCAGGCCATGTAAACTTAGTGCTTCATTTTCAGCTACTTCACCGAATGTGTGCAGGTCGCCTTGCCTGAGGGCGTTGAGCAGTTGCTTCAGGTTGTTTTCCGCCTGATCTTTCCTGGCTGACCTGTATGGATGTTGCTGCATCAGGGCATGTCCTGCTGAACTGGACACGTTTTTCTCACCGCTGTCAACGATGAGTACTGTGTCCCTGAGCGTATAAAAAACCGGATCCACAGCCTGGTCGTCAAGGCGAACGGCGTATTCATCTGAACTACCTTTCAGGCAGGGGGTTTCGCCCCATGCCACCATG
>PWIY01000141.1 GCA_003560215.1 Bacteroidales bacterium
CCATTGCCGTGCTGGATGTGTTTCCCGGTGCTGAAAATTTGAACCCTGTCTTTTCACCGGATGGTGAGGGGATCTATTTTCTTTCAAACAGCGACGGTTTCCGTAACCTTTACCACTATACCCTTGACAACGGGGATCTTTACAGGCTGACCGATTATTATACCGGCATCAGTGGCATCACCCATATGACACCTGCTTTCAGTGTAGCAAGAGAAACCGGGGATATTGTTTACAGCCACTACCAGGCGGGAAAGTATACCATATACCGCGCAGCACCTGATGAATTCCAGCGGGAGCAGGTAGATCCGATGGCCGTGGACATGACAGCCTCTGTGCTGCCGCCTTTTGAAGCAGAAGCCCGGCTGATCGTAGACCGAAGCCTTGAAACGGAGCCTTACAGGGAGATCTTCCCGGTTGATTCTTTTGTCGAAAAACCTTTTGAGCCCCGCTTCAGTTTGTCATATATCGGCAGCACCGGGATCGGGATGGCTACCAGCCGTTATGGTACCGGTATGGCCGGAGGCGTTGCCATGATGTTTACGGATATTACCGGAGATAATCAGCTGTTTGCCCAGGTAGCTGTAAATGGCGAGATTTATGATTTTGGTGCCATGGCCGGCTACCTCAACCAAAAAAGCCGTGTAAACTGGGGAGCTACAGTTTCCCATATTCCTTATTCTTTTGCCAGCCTCAGAATGGTGCGTGATACGTTGCATTTCGGAGACGATCCGGTACACGTGGATAACCTGCAGCTGCTCCAGCAGCGGACATTTGAGGACCAGTTGTCACTGTATGCCTATTACCCGTTTTCAACCACCAGGCGCATTGAGGCCGGGGGAAGCCTTGCCCTGTATTATTTCCGCATTGATGCGATCAACAATTATTACCACCAGGGCTTCCGTGTGGGTGAAGACCGGGAGCGCCTTACCGACCTGGAACCAAGCAGCTTTATCCTGTCGCGGCTGAATCTGGCTTATGTGGGAGACAACTCCTATTTCGGGATGGCTTCACCCATGGCCGGGTGGCGATACCGGTTCGGGGTGGAGAAAATGTTCGGCCGGGTCGATCTGTATAACCTGACAGCGGATTACCGCTATTACCACCGTGTGCAACCCTTTACTTTTGCAGTCAGGGGGATTCATTACGGAAGATACGGGCGTGAACCTGAGAATGATCTGTTCTATCCACAGTACCTGGGTTTCCCCGGTTACGTGAGAGGATATGATTATTCCTCCCTAAACCAGATCGAGCAAACTTTCGGCCGGGACGGTGTCGACCAGGCATTCAGTAAACTGCTGGGCAGCCGGGTTCTTCTGGGAGGGCTTGAAGTAAGGGTGCCGTTTACAGGCCCGGAAGAGCTGTCGCTCATTTCCAGCGGATTTTTCTTTACCGAACTGGCCTGGTTTCTGGACGCGGGTGTGGCATGGAACAGCGACAGCAGCATTACGCTGAATCCCGAAAAAGCCAGCGAACCGGGCAAGCGTTTTCCTGTATTCAGTACAGGTCCTTCCTTAAGGGTGAATCTGTTTGGAGCGATCATCCTTGAGCCCTACCTGGCATTCCCCTTCCATACCCATGGAATTCAGGAGAGCGTGTGGGGGCTGAATTTCCTCCCGGGGTGGTAATTGTTCAGCGGGTTGGATGGTTCGGAAAACCTCAGGGTGAACCTGCCCTGATAAGCAGCCTCAGCAGGTCTCCTCAGCAGGTCTCCAAAGCTGGCCTCAAAAGCAGGTTTCGGGGTTAAGTCTGAGAAACAGGACCCCTGGCCCCTAAATAAGATCGCGCGTTGTGACAATGAGTTCACAACGCGCGATCTTTGATGGCTTGTGGCATTCAGGCGACATCTATTTGCTATTCCTGACCGGGTTTTTCACCAGCGGTACCGGTTTCTTCGGGGACATCACTCTTAACCTTTTCCATGGCTTCGGCCAGGGAAGTTTCTTTGGTGTAGAAACGACCCCATTTGCTTTCCGGATCGGGCCTGGTGGCCAGTGATACAATGATCAGTACCAGTATGGAGGCACTGGCTGCAGGCAATATGATGTACTGTTCATTCAGCAGCTGGGTTCCATACAGGCTGCTTAGAATGGAGTTGGCGATGGTAATGATCAGCGTAACACCCATTCCGGTGGCAATGGAAGCAACTCCACCCTGTACGGTGACCCGTTTCCACAGGAATGCTGCCAGCAGTGCCGGTGTCAGTCCGGCGCCCACCATGGTATAGGCCGTCAGCGCCATGGCCAGGATGGTCTCAAACTGTGTTAATATGAGGTAGGCAAGCACTCCGAGCAATACGACCATTACACGCTGGAAAATCACAATCTTGTCCGGATTGGCTGCTTTGTTGATGAAACGCTGATACACGTCCCTCGTCAGGTTGGTGGAAGGTGTAAGCAGGAAGCTGTTTCCTGTGGAGGTGATAATGGCCACAGAAGCTGCCAGCAGGAGCAATCCACCCCAAACGGGAAGGCCTACCTCAGTACCATAACGGGCGGTGTGCAAAATGATCCTTTCAGCATTTTCGCTCGACAGGAACATCTCGCTGGCGTGATCCAGGACATTGAAATGGCTGAACGCAAAGATGGCCAGTGATGCCAGTGCAGTTTCCACAACAATTGTTCCCGATACCCAAAACAATACGGCCTTTTTGGCTGATTTTTCGTTTTTGGCAGAAAAGAATTTCTGGTACATATTGGACTCTCCCAGCAGGAGGAAAAAAGTGGGGAGGAAAATACCCATGGCCCAGAAAAAGTTGTTGTCCCCGAATATCTGGAAGTGGGAGGGGTCAAGGGTGGCGGTAAGGTGCTCAGAACCCCCGATATGAAAGAATACCAGGGGTGCGGCAATCAGCATGGCCACGGTGATCACTGCCCCGTTAATGATGTCTACAGACACAATGGACATCATCCCGGCGAATGCCGTGAAGGTGATGATGAAGGCTGCCGTAAGCAATACCCCCTGCCACTCGGGAATCCCTGCAACCAGATCGAGGACAAATCCTCCGGCCCTGAACTGATAACCAACAATGGTGGTATAGGCAATGACAATTACAATTGTTCCAAGTATCCGGGCCCATTTGTTATAGCGCAACTCCAAAATATCGGGAACTGTATATTCGGCGATGCGGCGGACCCTGGCGGCCAGGAAAAACACAATGATAATTCCCACCCAGGCTCCTGCTGCCATCCAAAGCTCAGAAAAACCAACATTGGCAGCAAGTCCGGCTCCCGCCAGGAGGCTACCTGAACCCATCCAGGTACAAAGCAGCGTACCAACCAGTCGTGCTGTGGAAACCGAACGGCCGGCTACCATGAAATCTTCCTGGTTTTTTACCATGAAACTTTTGTAAACAGAAATACCCATTAACAGGACGAGATAGCCGATAACAGCCCAAAGGAATATCATAATCTGTGGATTTATGGTTAACGAAATAATTTCAACGCAGGCAAAGGTAAAAAAAAATCGATACGGGCTATCCTAAAAGCGCAGCCTGATCTGAGCTTTCACTTCAGTCCGGGAAGGGCCTTCAATGCGGTCCAATCCTGATCCCGTATAATTTCTGTTGGTGTACATGGTACGGGCCAGCCGGGCATAAAAGTCAATTTTCCGGTGTAAACGCCACCTGGTAACCATATAGACCCTCATGCCCTGATCTGAATAAAAGGGGAAAGAGAATGCATAGAGCACATCGTGTTCATAGGCATAAATCCTGGAGTTGAATCCATCCGTGTCAAAAAGTGCCAAACGGAAAGTGAGCGCAAGAGGGTGCCTGGGATTTCGGTAAAGGATATCCTGATATAAAAGAAACCCTGTTTCTTTTTCATTGCCTTGTGTATGGGTTGCAAACTCCATTCTGCTCCGGAGGTTTACAGATGGTGCCACATGATAACTGATGTTTAACCTGAACTGAGACCTGCAAACGTCCTCCACCAGCCTGATGTGGGCTCCGTTTGCAGCTTCATGGATACCAGGGGTGCTGTTCATGGGTTTTACCCTGCGCCTGAAGCGAAATGAGATTTTTGTTTCACGGGATGGCTCGAAATCCAGATTCATTTGGTAATCGCTGCCCCTGGTCGGCATATAGGTGCGAAACTTCATCCATGGAAAGACAAAGTGATCGGCATAGGTGTACAATGTCAACCGTGGAGAAATCTGCCATCTGGCCCCGAAATAGAACCCTTTTTCGTTGGCAACCCTGCTGTGCTCTCCAAAAGCCGCTGCAAAAGGTGACTGGTACGCCGGATGATAATGGCGGTGTATGAGTGCGACGGAAAACTGCCGGTGCAGGCTGATCATCACGCCATTGATCAATGCCATTTTTCTGTTGGCCCCGATTGCGGCTTCCCCGAAAAAATGCATGTTCCTGTTCAGGTAGCTGTAATCCGCCCCCGCCGCATGCCACCGGTTGCTGCTAAAGTCAAACTGATTGTAAAATGAAAGGTTTCGCTGGTATTCTGCCCCCAACCGGTACAGGTACCCCGTTAAGCCCACTTTCAGGGTATTGCGCCGGAACGTGATATTGCCTCCGCAGATTCTTTCCTGTACGGCATTTTTTCCGGCCAGCTCCCGTGGGGTCCTGTGCAGTCCGCTTTGCTGAAGGCTGGTGATCACCAAAGGTTTTCCGGTCAGGCTGTCTTTCTTTGATACAGAAGCATCCCTGTGTTTTGATGAGTAAAAAACAGTGAGTTCGAACGGGCCGGCCTGCATGGCGATGCCGGTGCCACGCATAAAATTATTCTCATCCACGGAGGTATATGGCCGCAGCCCCAGTCCGTTTTTTTTGATGCCGATCCCTTCACTGCTTTTTCCGAATCCCATCCCCGACCAGAAAACAAGTCCCTGCCCGAACTGTGCCTGAAAATCGCCAATGGTGACTGCCCTGATTCTTCCCAGATCACGGAGAAACAAGTGGGCTGAATAAAAATCAAATCCCCGGGGCTGGCTGCCTCTGAAAAACTCCTCTCCGGGATCCTTTTCAGCTGTAAGTCCGATGCTGATGTTCCGGTACCAGGTAAAACGGTACCTTGCATATAACCGCAACGGACTCCCGGGGTACCTGGCGTTTGGATTGTCCAGAAGCTCTTCGGCGCTTATGTTGCTGAACCCCTTCTGTTGTTCCAGCAACTGCTGGTATCGCAAAAACAATACGTGTTCTCCCTCATCCACGATGGCAGACCGCGAAAATTGACGGCGGGACAGGGCATCACTGACGGTTACAAATGGCATGATGGCCCTGATGTCAGATACACTGAAGCCTTCAACTGTCTGCAGCTCATAAATGCTGGTCAGTTTTCCATGACGCTTTATATGATTGACGAGCTGAATGATCTGCCATTCACTCAGCATGAATAACTGCCTGAGTTCATCGGCAGAAGCATTGTTCAAATGAATTGGATGAGCCGCCAGGGATTCCAGTATCTCAACCATGCTGACATGATCCGCTTCACTCTCTTCTGTTTCCGGCAGGTTTTCCAGGTAGTTCATGATCAGTTCCTGAAGTGCATCTTTGTCAGGATCGGACTGTTCCCGCTGATCATTTGGCGGAATCATGGGTTGTTCAGCCCGAAGATTCCGGCCCGGCAGAGCGATGAAGAACAGCAGCGTCAGGATACCGATGCCTGCCGGACTCAAGATTGTATGTTTTGCCGTAGGATGCATGTTTGTTGCCGGTTACGGGTTTCAGGGCAATGGCTTTGGTTTATGGTTTTCCCGGGTTTAGTGGAGTGTATAGGTCATGGCCACGCAAGGGGAATAGCCAAGGGTATAATGATAGGCTGTTGCAATGTCTATTTGCAGGCGTCCGCGGCGGAACCCGATCCCGAAAGCATTTTGAAAGGGATTTGTGCTGACGCCCGTTCGCATCACAATTGCCTCACCGGGGGCATATTCAACACCTGCCCTGAAAACCGGGGGCAGGCGGATGTCTTTACCGGCTTCCACACTCAGCAGGACATTGTCGGAAAAACGGTAGGAAAAGCCTGTCCGGATCACAGTTGGAACATTGATAAAGGATCCCGAATGTGGACAGTCAGGGCGGCCTGCCATGGTGGGGTTAAATACATGCGAAGCGACCAGCAGACCCGGAACCGGTTCATATACCACACCCAGTTCCGCCACGGCCGTACCGTGGTGACCGGATCCGTCAGCGATGGAGGCAAAATGGTAACTGATCTTCAGACCTGTCGACAAACGTTCTCCGAATGACCTGGCGTAAGCAACGCCTGTTTTTCCTTCGCGGTACAGTGAGTTGCCAAAACCTGAGAAACTGACACCCAGGACGCTTCCGGAAAAAGGGAGAATGACGGCAAAACCTGCCAGCGAGAGTTCCGGAAGGAGGAAACGGTTTTCTGTGTACAGTGCTGCAGTGACACTCCCTGTACGCATCATGCCCGCCTGGTTATGGCTGACGGACCAGGTGTCGTACAAAGCCACTGAAGCATTGCCCAGGCCAGCGGCCCTTCCGCCTGAGGAAAATTTGCCGGACCCGAAAAGACTGATCGGCAGGATCAGCAGCATGGACCATAAATTAAAAGCAGGGAAGTGATTCATGACATTTTTTGAGTCAAAATAACTAAAATTATATTTGGGAGGAGTGTATTTTTATGCTAAAAATCAGGAAGGGTTGAAAAACCCACTTAAGTGACCCGGAGTGTTTTGAACCCGGTTGGGGTTTCTTTTTCAGCTTATTAAAAAGGCTCTGAAGTTATGGTTCTGTTTTTCATAAATCTTTATAACTTTAAGGCCCGGAACCCGGAACCCGGTCATCCAGCATCTTTTTTTGGTATCAGTAATTTGTTTTTAAATCTTCAGCTTATGTATTCAAAGATCTTTTTAAAGGCTGCAATTTTGCTGCTGACAGTTATGGTTGCGGGAAGTTTTTCCGTGCAATCCCAAAGTGAATTGCCTCCTGTTCAATGGAGTGACGTGGCAGACTGGAAACATATATCCGGCGGATCTGTGACATTGTCGCCGGACGGACAATGGATGGCCTATTGGTACAGCCCCAACAAGGGAGACTCGAAACTCATCCTTCAACATACTACGGACGACCTGAAAAAGACCTGGCCGATCGGTGAGGCCGGCGGAAATGCCCGCAATTCAATTCGGTTCAACCAATCCTGTACACACCTTGCATTTGTGGTGTTTCCCACCGAGGAGGAAAAAGAACAGGCATCCCGGAATAACCAGCCGAAGAATACATTGAAGCTTGTTGACCTGGAGGATTTTGAGGAGAAGGAGTTCAGCAATCTCCGTACCTTCTCCTTCGGAGGTGAAAATTCTCCGGACTGGCTCGCCATACATCTTGTCACTCCTGAACCCGACGGTGGTGATGATGCCGGCCGGGGCACCGACATGCTGCTGTACTATATTTCTTCATCCCATACCTATAACATTGGAAATGTCAGCATGTACGCTTTTAACAAGGAAGGGAAATGGCTGGCCTATATCGTGGACGCATACGGCAAGGCTGGCAACGGAATCTTTTTCAGGAATATGGATACCGGGCAAACCAGGGTTGCTGAAAATGATGAAGCGTCTTACAGATCGCTGCGATGGACAACAGAGGGTGATGGACTGACTGCCCTGAAACTGGTTGAAGATGAAGAATGGGAGGACGACATTTTCCACCTGATTGCTTTCAGGGGTTTTGATACCCATCCCGAGAAAATAGTTTTTAACCCGCATGAGGATACTGCTTTTCCGGAAGATAGGGCCATCAGCCCGAACCGTCAGCCTTCGTGGTCGGATGACCTCAGCCGGCTGGAATTCGGGATTCATTTTGCCGAACGAAAGGAAAAAGAAGCAGAAGCTGATTCGACCGATGCCGAAGGCGGACGCCGGCGCGGGGGAGGAAATAACAATGACGACGAGAAACCCGACGTGGTGATCTGGCACTGGCAGGACAGCCGCCTACAGTCGGTACAGCAGCGCCGCCGGAGAACAGATGAGAATGTGAATTATGCTTCCGTATATCATGTGGATGATGAACAGTTTGTGCAACTGGCCGACGAAGATGTGCCACTTGTCATGCTTTACCCTGAAGGCCCTTACGCCATCGGATATGACAATTCGCCCTATGAGCTTTTGAGTGGTCTGAGTGGGCGGACCTACCGTGACCTGTACAAGATTGATCTGCACACAGGTGAAAGGGAGATGATCCTGGAAAAATGGTTCAATGCGGGAGGAACACCGGTATCGCCGGATGGTGACCGGATGCTGTTTTACCAGGAGGGAGACTATTATACCTATGATCTGCTGAATGATGAGATCACAAACATTACGGGAGACCTGCCCACATCATTTATCAATGAGCTGAGTGATGTCAATGTGGACTACCCGCCGACTCCGTCCTGGGGTTGGACCAGTGATTCAGAACATGTATTGCTTCGCGACAACCATGATGTGTGGCTGGTGAAAGCTGACGGCAGCGGGGCTGAAAACCTGACCGTTGACGGGGCAGGGAATGACCGGGTATACCAGTTCCGGCTCAGGGTAGATGCTGAAAATGAAAAAGGCATTGATCTGGACAAACCCCTCTATATGCGGTTTATTGACAATCATACCAAGCAGACCGGTATCGCACGCATCAATGACGGTCGTCCCGGACCGGAAACGCTGCTTTTTGATGACGCCATGTTTACCGGCTTGTCAAAGGCTGACGAAGAAGAGGTATATACC
>PWIY01000223.1 GCA_003560215.1 Bacteroidales bacterium
CTCGTAACGATTGTCAGGCCCATACCCGAGTGTTGTATTGCCAAACATCCCCTGCCGCCTGTCATCCTTCAGTTCCAGGTTCATGGTACGCTCCCTTTCACCGTCATCAATGCCGGTAAATTGTGACTGCTCCGAGCGCTCGTCAAATACATGGATCCGCGACACTGCATCGGCGGGCAGATTCTGGGTGGCCATCTGAGGATCACGCCCGAAAAATTCCCGGCCATCCACCAGCACCCTCCTTACCTGTTCCCCCTGGGCCCTGATCGTTCCGTCGGGATCCACCTCAATTCCGGGCATCCGCCTGAGCATATCCTCCACCACTTCACTGGGGCGGGCCCCGAAAGCAAGGGCATCATATTCAATGGTGTCTCCGCGAATGGCCATGGCGATTCGCTGGCCCTCCACCGTCACTTCACCCAGCACGGTCCGGGACTCTTCCATCAGAATATCTCCCATTTCCAGCACCTCTCCCTCAGGCGGATCTACTGGCAGAATCTGTGTGGCAAACCCCACAAAGGTAACCCGCAGCAAATAGTTTTCGGGCTCAACCCGGTCTATTGCAAAATAGCCCTCGCGGTCGCTCATGGCATAATTGACCATGGTGGAATCTGTCGCATTCAGCAACAGAACTGTTGTATTCGGCAGGCCTTTGCCTTCCGTGTCAACCAGTCTGCCGCTGATGGAAAAATCACCGGCAAAAAGCTGCGGCATCATCAGGCACAGCAGCATGGAAAAAATCATCTGTTTCATGTCAAATCATTCAATTAAAATCCGAACCCCATTCCCCCCATTCGCTCCCTTGCATCCTGCATCATTTCCAGGTATTCTTCACGGGTGATCCTTTCACCCCTTGAAGGTGCCGCGATGGGTTCACCGTTTACCTCCCCAAGATCAATCTGCCGGGCAACCCAGACCCGCTCACCATTGTTGATGTCAAGGGCCAGGACTGTTCCCGGCAGGCTGACATACCGGTCAGGGCCCGTAAATGGCCTGATATCAGGGGTAAACCAGGCCGTTACTTCCTGGTCATTGATGGTATCATGATACCAGGCCATCATGCACATGTATCCTTCGATTTCCATCATCTCATCGCCCATACGCCAGGGTCCCAGCTCCAGGGGTTCGGTAATGAGATAAGGTCTGCCGAGAAATTCCATCCGAACAATGACTTCCTTCTCATCTCTGTTCACATAGGTTTGCGTGCCCGGCATCCGCATGGCAAAACCCATCCCGCCGCGCCCACGGGCAGGAGCAGCTTCCTCCACCTGCTTGTACAAGCTCTCACCTCCGTTGAAAACCAACTGGTATTTCTGCTCGTTAAACTGCGGGATCATCGCCTTCAGCTCCTCCCGTTCAGGAGGAATATTCCGGTGCAGATCCATACTGAACTCATAAACAATCCTGCCCTGCTCCGTACCGGCTGCAACCACAAGCCAGCCCAAAAAAAGCAGTGGCACAAAAACCAAAAAACGCTTTATGTTCATATTGTAATGGGAATAAAATTGATGTTTCCGGCAACAAAGCTACCACCAATTGATTCATTTTGCGGTTAATCAATCCCTATACAAGGTTAAAGAAAGGTTAAAGGATATGAGACTGTGCATAAAACCAATATCTTTGAGACATGACAAAGCGGAAGTTCCGGTTATTTTTATTGCTGATGAGCATCAGCCTGGTTTTGCTGGTATTGCTCCAGGTTTTCTGGCTTCGTGCCGAATACCGCTCATCGGGGGAGGGTTTCAGGCGGGAGACCAACCTGGTGTTCCGGAATACCATGTTCCATATTTCCGATTCAATTGTTTCCGGATTCATGCAGCAATTCATGGATCGGCCCGAATCCGATCAGAGCCAAAGGGCACGGCAGGACACCATAATTATAGACCGCCGGCGGCAATCGGATACAACAAGACTCAGGGGAGCTTTTTTTGAATCGGTTGACCCGGAAAGTATCGGCAAGCAATACGAACAGTCGCTGCGCGACCATAACATCCTGCTGCCACCTGTCATCATTAAGGAAGAAACCGGCTGGCTTCCCTCGTCTTATCAGAAAACCGATGAAATCAGGGACAGCCTGCCGTATGCCACTCAGTTTGTACCCCTGGGCATGCACTCCTATGCCGCGAGCTTTGAGGGAGTCAGGCCGATGATCATACGATCCATTTTGCCTCAGGTCGGCTTCTCGGTTTTCATCACCATGCTGATTGCCTTGTCCTTTGTGCTTGTTGCCCGCAGCCTCCGTGCCCAGCAGCGTCTGATAGACCAGAAAAATGACTTTATCGGCAACATCACCCACGAACTGAAGACCCCGGTAGCCACAGCTGAGGCCGCCATGGAGGCCATGAAAAATTTCGACGTGCTGGACAATCCGAAACAAACCAAAGAATACCTTGACATGGCCATCCTGGAGCTGAACCGCCTGGGAATGATCACCGACAAGATCCTGAGGACTTCGGTGTTTGATTACGAAAAAGACATCATGCTGCAGAAATCGCCCGTTGATATGGGGTCGGTTGCAGAAGAAGCCCTGGAAAGTTTCCGTTTTCAGGCTGCACATAAAGGAATCCGCTTAAGCCTTCAAACAGACAGTGATCTGATTGTGGCAGGACACGAGGGCCATCTGCTGCAGGCGCTGTATAACCTGCTGGACAATGCCATGAAATACGCTTCCCAAAGCAATGAAATTATTGTACGCCTTATCGGAAAATCCGACAGGGTCGTGGTGACTGTCAGCGACCAGGGGCCGGGTATTCCGGAGGCTCACCAGAAAAAAGTTTTTGACAAATTTTACCGGCTTCCCTCCGGTAACGTCCATAATGTAAAAGGTTACGGACTGGGCCTGCATTATGTGAAAGGTGTGGTAAGGGCTCACGGGGGAAAAATAAGCCTGGAGAGCACCCCCGGGGAGGGGGCCTGTTTTATGATTAAATTGCCCGCTTATGAATGAGGTCAGGATTTTATACGTGGAAGACGAGCCTTTTTTGGCCCGCATTGTCAAGGAAAGCCTTGAAAGCAGGGGGTTCGAAGTACATCTTTCCACCGATGGCCTGCAAGGCCTGGAAATGTTCAGGGAACTCAACCCGCACATCTGCGTTTTGGATATCATGCTTCCAAACAAAGACGGGCTTGATCTTGCCCGGGATATCAAGCAGGAAAGCCCCCGGACTCCGATTATTTTCCTGACCGCCAAAACCCAGACGGAAGATCTGATCCGGGGCTTCAAATCGGGAGGCAATGATTACCTGCGCAAACCCTTCAGCATGGAGGAACTGATTGTTCGCATCCAAAACCTGTTATCCTTCACTTCTCCCGCTTACAAAGGCAGCGACAGCAAATATGTGCATGGTGAAAGGATCGTTTTGGGCAAATTTATCTTTTTCCCGGCCAGGTATGAGCTCCACTTTGGCCGGGAAATCCGGAGCCTTTCCCACAGGGAAACCCAGTTATTGACTCTGCTAACCCAAAACCCCGATCAGGCTGTTCTGCGGCGCGACCTCCTTTTAAAGATCTGGGGTGACGACTCTTTTGCCAATTCACGCAATCTGGATGTGTATATTTCCAGAATCCGTGATTACCTTGCAAAAGATCCCTCCATACGCATCCACACACTGAAAGGAGTGGGGTACCATTTTCAGATGCCGGAGTAATTGCCGGGACAATCGAAAACAATCCTTTTCAGGTTAATTTATTGGCCAAAAAGCACTTGGAGCCGATTGGTATATTTTGTATTTTAGCACGTTTATTTGGCGATGAATCATCACAATCATTCACTAAAACAATAAAAACATGAAAAAGTATTGGTTTTTGCTGATTATTCCGGTGCTGTTCCTCGGATCTTGTGCTCCGGAAAGGGACAACCCCCTGCTGGAAGAATTTGACACGCCTTTCGGGGTTCCTCCCTTCGACAAAATTGAGAATGCGCATTTTGAGCCGGCCATTCTTGAAGGCATCCGCCAACAGGAAGAAGAAATTGCCGCCATCGTGGACAATCCCTCCCCGCCCACATTCGAAAATACCATTGAGGCCCTGGAGTACTCCGGGGAAACACTTGGACGGGTCATGCGGGTCTTCTCAAATTACAACTCCACCATGACCGGGCCGGAACTGGAGGAAATTGCCAGGAATATGTCACCAAAACTTTCGGAACACAGTGACAATATCCGGCTGAACCTGGATCTTTTTGCACGGGTCAACGAAGTGTATGAACAAAGAGACATGCTTGACCTGAATTCCGAACAGATGCGTTTGCTGGAAGAAACCCACAAAGGGTTTGTCCGTAGCGGCGCGGATCTCCCCGCCGAAGACCAGGAGCGCCTGCGGCAAATTAACTCGGAACTTTCTTCCCTTACCCTGGCTTTCGGGCAAAATGTGCTTGGAGATACCAATGATTTCAAAATGGTGATCGACAATGAAGAAGACCTCGAGGGCCTCCCGGAATCGGCCATTGAGGGGGCAGCCGATCGTGCGGAGCAGGAAGGCATGGAAGGCAAATGGGTATTTACCCTGCACAACCCCAGTGTGATGCCTTTCCTTTACAATGCCGACAACCGGGAATTACGCAGAAAAATGCAGCAGGCTTACATCAACCGCGGCAACCGCGATAACGACTACAACAACAGGGAAATCCTGGCCAAAATTGCCAACCTCCGTCTTGAGAGATCCAGGCTGCTCGGTTACGAGAATTTTGCTGCCTTTTCACTGGAAGAAACCATGGCGGGAGACATCCCTACCGTTATGGAGTTTTGCCATGAAGTCTGGGAGCCGGCACTTGCCCTGGCAAAAGAAGAAAGGGAACAGTTACAGCAGATGATCTATGATGAGGGCAATGATTTTCAGCTGGAACAATGGGACTGGAGATATTACACAGAAAAGGTACGCCGTGAAAAGTATGCCCTGGATGAGCAGGAAGTAAGACAGTATTTTGAACTGAACACGGTACGCGACGGCATCTTCATGATTGTTGACAAGCTCTGGGGTCTGCAATTTGAAGAATTGCATGACATTCCGAGATACCATGAGGATGTGCAGGTATTTGAGGTACTTGAAGCAGACGGGTCCCATCTCGGCGTACTGTATATGGATTTCCACCCCAGAGACAGCAAACGCGGTGGTGCCTGGATGAGCAGCTTCCGCAGTCAGCGGGTAGACCAGGACGGCAATTTTGTTCACCCGGTGATCACCATCAACGGCAACTTTTCTCCGCCCACCTCAACCCGTCCCTCATTGCTGACCTATGATGAAATGACCACCTTCTTCCATGAGTTCGGTCATGCATTGCACGGACTGATGTCGGATGTACACTATCCCGGCCTGGCAGGGACAAATGTACCACGTGATTTCGTGGAACTCCCTTCACAGGTGATGGAAAACTGGGCCAATGAACCGGAGATCATGCGTACTTTTGCACTCCATTATGAAACCGGCGAACCCATGCCGGATGAAATGATGGACCGCATTGTGGAAAGCGCACACTTCAATGAAGGATTTGCCAACGTGGAGTATCTTGCCTCCACCTACCTGGATATGGAGTACCACACCATTACAGAACCTTTTGATGAGGATGAACTGGATGAAGTCTCCAAAATCATCGAAGAACGAACCATTGAGAACACAGGCATGATACCGGAGATCCACTTCCGCCATGCCAGCACACATTTCAATCACATTTTCTCAGGCGGATACGCAGCAGGTTACTACAGCTACCTTTGGTCGGGTTTGCTGGATGCCGATGTATATGAGGCATTCAGGGAAACAGGCGACCTGTTTGACCAGGAAACCGCACAATCGCTCAGGGAAAACATCCTGGAACGTGGCGGCACAAAAGACGCCATGCAGATGTACATTGATTTCCGGGGCCGCGAACCGGTAATTGAACCATTGCTGAGGCAACGGGGTTTACTGGAACCGATAGACCCACAGGTAGTGAGGAATTAAGCAATTAGGAAAGAAATACCGTACGTATAAAAACGGGTTGCAGTTTTTAAGCTGCAACCCGTTTTTTGTACGGAGCGTTACAAAACTGCGGTTATTTTTTCGCCTCAAAATGCTCCTCCAGCAACCGGGCCACATATTTCCCGATAATGTCAAATTCAAGGTTGACCACTGAACCGGGCCGGAAATTCCTGAAGTTGGTCACATCATAGGTATAGGGAATGATGGCCACTGAAAACATGTTTGGTTCAGAATCCACCACTGTGAGGCTGACTCCGTTCACGGAAATTGATCCTTTGTCAACCGTAATGTTTTTCGGACCCGGATCATATTCAAAATAGAACTTCCAGCTCCCGTCCAGTTCCTCAACTTTGGTGCAGACAGCTGTCTGATCCACATGGCCCTGTACGATATGACCGTCAAAACGGTCATCTGCAGGCATACATCTCTCCAGGTTTACCTCATAACCCTCCTCCCATGTTCGCATATTCGTCTTATCCAGGGTTTCCTGAATGGCTGTAAAGGTATATTGATTCTTCTCCTTATTTACATCCACCGTGGTCAGGCAAACCCCGTCATGGGCCATACTCTGATCCACTTTCAGCTCTTTGGCAATGGGCGTTTCAATGGTGTAATTGATATTTCCCCTGTCCCGTTCAATTTTGACAACCTTACCGGTTACTTCAACGATTCCTGTAAACATAATGCTATGATTTTCTGGGTGTAAAATTTTCATCACAAAGGTATAATTTTTAACAAGTTCCTTCAGCAACTGAGTTCAGTCAGGAAAGCCCTTTTTAACCAGCCAGGCAACCCCTTAATGTTTTGTTTCGCGAACGGGGATCTGGCGATGAAATCCTTTTTCAAGTGAAATAAAGGTTTCTGTGGAATTCACCCCGTTAATGGTCTGGATCCGCTCCACGATCACTTCCTTGAGGTGCTCGTTGTTCAGGGTAAAGATTTTGACAAAAAGGGAGTATTTGCCGGATGTATGATGACATTCCACAATTTCCGGGATTTCCATGATATGATCAAAAACCTCCTGGTGTGTGGTTCCGTTGGTCAGGCTGACCTGAATGCCAATAAACGCACAGGTATTATAGCCCAGACCCTTGGGGTTTAAAGAAAACTGCGATCCGCTGATTACACCGGCATCCGCCATTTTCTGAACCCGCTGGTGCACTGCTGCCCCACTGATCCCTACAATACGAGCCACCTCCAGGTAAGGCATGCGGGCATTTTTTGACAGGATTTCCAGGATCCTCCTGTCTGTGGCATCTACCAAAAAACCTTTCTCCATGAGCACATTGATTTGAAATAGAATAATTACAAAAATAGGGCTTTTTGCTTACATATCGTAACCGATATCAGGATTTCAAAAAAAAATTTTGCGTTAAGCCGGGAATATTTGAAAATTTTAATATTTTTGCATCAGGAAAACACAATAATCCGTGTGAACTGCCAAAAAAAATTCGATGCCATGAAATTTGATCCCGCATCCAAAATCCAGGACCTTTTGCAATTTGGTGAATTTGGAGACGTCAACCCCTCCATCACCGACTCCGCCACCTACACCTTCATGGAAGCGAAAACCATGGTGGACACCTTTACAGGGGAAGAGGAAGGCTGCTTCCTTTATTCCCGCCACTGGAATCCTTCCAACCGCTACCTGGCCGATTCCGTGGCTGCCATGGAAGGGACAGAGTCCGCATGGGTTACCGCCTCCGGGATGGGGGCCATCACCACAACCATCCTGCAATTGTGCAACAGCGGAGATCACATTGTTTCAAGCATCACCACCTATGGCGGAACCTTTGCCTTTCTGGCCAATTACCTGAAAAAATTCAACATCGATGTAACTTTTGTGGACATTACACGCCCGAACGAAGTTGAACAAGCCATTGGCCCGAATACGAAGATGATCTATACAGAGTCAATGACCAATCCCTTGTTGCAGATCTCAGATCTGCCCGCACTGGCAGACATTGCCAACAAACATGAGGTTAAGCTGGTTGTTGACAACACCTTTACCCCCATGATGATTGCCCCCGCAAAACTGGGCGCACATGTGGTGGTATACAGCCTGACAAAATTTGTAAACGGCAAAAATGACTGCGTGGCAGGAGCCATCTGCGCTGATGCGGAATTCATCAATGCCCTTGCAGATGTAAACACAGGCTCAGCCATGCTGCTGGGACCGGTTCTCGATCCGCTCCGCTCATCAGGCATCCACAAAAATTTGCACACGCTGCATATCCGGATGAAGCAACATAGTCATAACGCAATGTTTCTTGCGGAAAAACTTGAAGAAAACGGATTGCGCGTCATATATCCCGGATTGCCTTCACATCCGCAGCATGATCTGATGAAACAACTGATGCATCCTGATTACGGGTTCGGGGGCATGATTGCCATCGATCTGAAAACCAGCGAACAGGCATCCAAACTGATGGAGGCCATGCAGATGAAAGGGGTCGGATACCTGGCCGTAAGTCTTGGCTATTTTAAAACATTA
>PWIY01000044.1 GCA_003560215.1 Bacteroidales bacterium
CACGCAGCTGGGCAAATATGGATCCGTATCGGGGTGGGCGTTTGGCTTTCTGTATCCGCATCGCCATCATGGCTGCTATCACTGTCACAAATGACACCCCGTTGATAAAGAAGCACCAGCCCTCTCCCACAAGGGCGATCAGCACTCCGCCAATGGGTGGTCCCACGAAACGTGCCAGGTTATACAGGGAGGAGTTCAGGGCAATGGCGTTGGAGAGGTCTTCGCGACGCGTAATGATGTCAGGCACAAAGGATTGACGGAAAGGGGTGTCGAATCCAAGGATCACCCCGTTGGTGAGTGCCATGGCAATGATCCAGGTTACGGTAATGCGGTCGGTGAGGGTCAGCCAGGCCAGCATGAATGCCACCAGCATCAGGAGCACCTGGGTGTACATGATCACTTTACGCCGGTCCCAGCGGTCGGCCAGTACCCCGGCAAAGGGGGCAATGAACAGCGAGGGGATCTGCAGGGAAAACGCGATGGTTCCCAGCAAAAGAGCGGAGCCGGTGAGGCGGTAAACAAGCCAGCTCATGGCGATATTCTGTACCCATACCCCGATCAGGGACACACTCTGACCGGCATAGTAATACCTGTAGTTCCGGTATTGAAGGGCCCGGAACATCACACGGAAAGTTTCAAACTGTACGGGTTTGCCGCGGAATGGGAACATGCTTTCTGTACTTTGGGAAACGCCGGCGGGCCCCGCCGGTCAGGCAAAGATACAAAAAGCAGGGGCATTACTCGTACTTGAGTGATTCCACCGGGTTGGCACGGATGGAATATGTTGCCTGTATGCTGATGATCAGGGAGCTGATCAGAAGAATGACCAGGCCTGGTATCAGGAACCAGAACACATTTAGGTCAACACGTACAGCGAAGTTATCGAGCCACTGATTCATGGCATACCAGGCAAGGGGTGCGGCGATGATCAGGGCGATGCCCGAAAGGATGACGGACTCCCTGTTAAAATTCCACAGCAGGTCGCTCAAACCTGCGCCAAGTACTATGCGAATGCCTGTTTCCTTGATTTTTCTTTCGGCAGCGAATGCGGCCAATCCGTATACACCGAGCAGTGATATTATAAAAGCAAGAAAGGTGCCGGCTGAAAGCAGGCTGGCTGTCCGCTGTTCCTGCTGATACAGCAACTCTATGTTTTCATCGAGAAAAACCATGTCAGGTATATATGAAGGGTCAAACTCCTGGAGGGCTTTGGTAATTGCGATTCTGAGGGGTTCATAATCACCAGGTAAAGCTTTGAGGTAAATGTGGGGGAACCCAACCTGGGCGTAGTTCATCACAAGGGGGTCGATGGGTTGATGGAGGGATTTCATGTGGAAATCCTTCACCACCCCGATCAGTGGGCCCTGCATGCCAAACAAATCAAGTTGTTTGCCGATTGGTTCGTCGAACCCAAGCGCATTTACTGCTGTTTCGTTGAGGATGAAGGCGCTCTGTACGTCCATTTCAGATCCTTCATAAAAGTTGCGTCCCTCGAGCAGCTCAATGCCCATGGCATCCAGAAAACCGTGGTCAACAGTGATAATGTCGGCCAGTACTCCGGATTCGGGATCCATTCCGGACTCTGTGATCAGGTCAATGCGATTTCCCCCTCCGTACAGGAAGTTTCCTCCTCCTGCGGTTTCAACTCCGGGAATGGCTTCCAGCCTGGCGGTTGCAGCCGGGAATGATTGCCAGATGCCTCCGGAAAGGTTTCGTAATATGATGACTTCTTCTGTGTCAAAACCAAGATCACTTCTTTGCATATGTCTGAGCTGGCTGATCATTACGATCAGGGAACTGGCAACAAAAATGGTGATGGCAAACTGAAACACCACCAGTACCCGCCTGAAAGCCGACCCTTTATTCCCTTTTACCATTTCACCCTTGAGGGTTTTGACCGGATCAAAGGCCGCCAGATAAAATGCAGGATACAGCCCTGATAAAAAGCAAGTGACAGTCAATATGAGGAGTAAAGCCAGCAGACCCTGCCAGCTGAAAAGGGTGGTGATACCCAGATGGACTCCAAGTTGCTGAGAGAAAAACCGGGCAAACAACTCACTCATGACGAAGGCTGCCACAAATGCCATGGCAATGGTGATGAATGATTCGGTCATGATCTGACGCACCAGTCCGCCCTTTGTTGCCCCGGACACTTTTCTGATTCCGATCTCTTTTGACCTGAGCATGGACCGGGCAGTGGCCAGGTTGATATAGTTGATGATGGCCAGGAACAGAATGAAAAAGGACAGCAGGGCAAAAATGATCACATTGCGCATTTTTCCGTTATCTTTCATTTCCCATACAAGGTCTGAATGCAGGTGGATATCGCCCAGCCTGATCAGCTCCTGCCCGACCTGGTATTGCATGCCATCATAAGCAGGGTTGGATTCGATGATCTCTGCCACCGAGGCATTGAGCTTCTCCTCAAGCTCACCGACATCTGTACCCGGTAGCACTTTGATATAAGTATAGAAATTCATGCCGGCTTCCTTTGCCTGCTCCGGAAGGTTATCAAAGTGGGAAAAAGCGTTGAACGCCATATGGGTATTTTCTGGCAGATCCTGCATGATGCCGCTTATCCGGTAAGTCCGGTCCTGTATGGTAATCATGCGATCAATTGCATCCAGGGGATCACCGGTCAGCCTGGCAGCATTTGTTTCATTGATAACGATTGAAGAGGGGTCTTCCAGCACATTGTCCGGGTCGCCGGCCAGCAGTTCAAAATCAAACACATTGAAAAATCCGGGCTCACCAAACATGATGCCGCTCAGCGTGGTGCCCTCTTCCTCAAAGACCACCTCCGGGCTATGGTAATAACTGCTAAAACGGACGACTTCCTCAACCTCGGGGTATTCACGGATCAGGATTTCGCCGAGTGGAAACATGGCAGTAGGCAGCTTTTGCGCTGATCCGCTTCCCATGCTGGCTGTACTTTGTATCCGGTAAATCCGGTCGTGGTCGGTGATGAATTTGTCGTAGCTCAATTCGTGGATCACAAAGATCCAGATCACCAGGGTGATTCCGAGCCCGAGGGAAAGCCCCAGGATGTTGATCACAGAGGTGGCCTTTTGTTGCCGGATATGCCGGAGGACGTTTTGAATATGGTGAGTTAGCATGGCCATGTAATTTAAGGTTCTTTGTTTTCAGGTTGAAAATGATCCGGCTGCCTGCCCGGATGCGGTGACCAACCGGGTTAACGGTGTGAACGACCTTTCACCCGGAGCGCGACATGTGGCTGCAACATGTGGGCTGCAACATGTGGGCTGCAACATGTGAGCTGCAATATGCGAGCTGCAACTTGCAGGGTTTACTCTGCCTGCAACACTTCGGCCGGGTTTGCCCTGGAAGCCTTGTAGGACTGTAATCCCACAATGACAAATGCGATGAACATCATCCCTGCGAGGGCTGCAGCCAATGTCCAGTAAGGGAATCCGATTGCATACGGGAAGCCGGCCAGCCACCTTTCCATATACCACCAGGCCAGGGGCAGGGCAATCAGGGCTGCAAGCATAACCCATCTGAGGATCCCCCCGGAAAGTTTGATCAGGATGGCGGTGATGGAAGCGCCCAGGACTTTCCGGATGCTGGTTTCTTTTTGTTTTTGACGGATCAGGTACGCCGAAAGTCCGGTAACTCCCAGCATGGCAATGATGATGGCCAGCAGGGTGAAGGTCAGAAACAGGTATCCGAAATTTCTTTCACCGCGGTAATGTCCGTGCAGCAATTCGCTGATGAAATAATAGTTCAGGGTTTTTGCCGGAAACAATGTTTCCCAATCCTCCCGGATTTGCCGGATTACTTCACCATCCTCAGGATGATCATACCTGACCATCAGGTACCAGCTGGCATTTTCGAAATTGTGGCGGCTTTGGATGGCGTTGATCATCAGGGGTTCCATCTGCTGGTGCAGCGACTGGAGATGGAAGTCTTCCACCACTCCGATCACCGTGTAAGGTACCTCATTGCGTGAAATGATTTTCCCGATCGGGTCGGTCCACCCGGCTCTTTCTGCAAGGGCCCGGTTGATCAGTACATGTTCGGTTTCCATCCCGTCATCCCTGGTAAAGAAACGTCCTTCCTTCAGGCTGAAATCCATAGTCCGAAGGGCCTCAGTGTCCATCCAGAACCGTTGGGCCAGAAAACCGGGGCTCATATCTTCGGGTTCTATGCCTTCCATATATACGGAGCCGCCGGGGAAACTGCTGTTGATGCTCTGACTGACTGTCCAGGGGTATCCTGACAATTTGTTGCGGAGCATCTGTGCATCATGCATGTTGTCTGCACCCACTACGATCAGATTCTCGGAGTTGAACCCCAGATCTTTATGCTGCAGGTGGCGTATTTGCAGAAATATGACCATGGAGCTGACGATCAGGCCCATGGATACAATGAACTGAATCAGGAGAAGCAGGTTTCGTGGCTGGAACCCCCGGGGTTTGCGCCAAAACTCTCCCTTGAGTATTTTGACCGGCTGAAAAGCCGACATGAACCATGCCGGATAAACCGCGGCCAGGGTGCCGAATAATGCCACAAACAATCCCAAAGTGGACGGCCAGATCCACCATGGGGCTCCCCACAGGCTCAGGCTCGTATTTAGCAATTGGTTGAATGACGGAAGGAGGATTTCTGCCAGCATGATGCCCGCCAGAAAACTGAAAAAAGTCAGTGCCAGGGTTTCTGTAAAAAACTGCTGGTTCAGGCTGCCGGGGTATGCCCCGAGTACTTTCCGGATACCTACCTCCCTGGCCCGGTTGCCGGACTGGGCTATGGTGAGGTTCACATAATTGACCCCGGCAATGAACAAAACAAAAACAGCCACCACGGTAAACAGCCACACTTTGGTCCGGGTTCCGGTTTCTGTCATTTCATTGGAATAGCTGCTATGCAGGCGGATTTCGGTAACGGGAAAATAGTTGAGTGTTACATGCACACCCACTCCCTCAAATTTGTAGTTCAGCTTTTCATAGGTAAGTTCTTTTGTTTTTTCCGTCAGCTCTGCCATATCCGTGCCCGGAACCACCCTTACATAAGTTAGCATGTTGATATGTGCATCCCAGTCGTAAATGTTGGCAGAAGTGGTTTCCAGCATCGTGGGATAAGACCTCAGCATATCATAGCGGATGTGGCTGTTTTGCGGGGCGTTTTCAATGATTCCGGTAATGATGTAATGCCGCTGATCGTTGTCCAGGCGAAGGGACTGGCCAATGGCCTCTTCTCCGGGAAAAAGTTCTCCGGCCAGGTCTTCACTGACAACCAGCGAATAAGGTTCTTTCAGTGCCGTGGCGGGGGTGCCCTTTTTCAGGTCAAACCCAAACAGGTCAAAAAAACTGGTTTCCGCATACGGGGCCTGCTCCACCCTTGTGTATCTGTCGTCCTGCCAAACGGTTACCGGGGCAAACCATTGGCTCATACGCGTCATTCCGGTAATTTCCGGGAAATAGTCCAGCAGGTCCGAGCCCATGGGATGGCTGCTTACACCTTCTTCACGGACATCTCCCTGCATATCTATCTCTATGCCAATTCTGTGAAGATTTTCTGAATCGGGATGGAACCGGTCAAAACGCAGTTCATTGGTCACAAAGAGAAAGATGATGAGGCAAACGGCCATGGCCGTGGCCAGCCCGAAAAGGTTGATAAAGGAAAAAAACCAGTTTTTCCGGAAGTGTTTAAAGGCGGTGTGGAGATGGTGCAAGAACATTGTCGGTAATTTTTGGGTGAATCTCTGCTGCTGTGGTCATTCATTCCGGATGCTGTCTGCCGGATTCATTGCGGCAGTTTTCATGCTGTGGTAACTCACAGTGGAGATGGCTATGACAAAGGCGATGGTGGCAGATAACATAATCGGACCGGCTGACATATCTATATGGAACACAAATCCCTGCAGCCATTTGTCCATCAGGAACCAGGACGCTGGTGCAGCGATCAGTACAGCGATCAGAATGAGTGTTGAGAACTCCCTGAAGAACAGTCCGAGCAGGCTCAGATATGAGGATCCCAGAACCTTCCGGATGCCGATTTCTTTTTTTCGTTTTTCAGCCATGAAGGAGGCAAGCCCGAATAACCCCAGAAAGGAAATGAAAATGGTGACCATTGCAAACATGCCAAAGATGCTTCCCTGCTTTTCCTCTTTGTCGAACTGTTGGCTGAAGCCGTGGTCAAGCATTGCAATCTCCGGAAGACGTGCCTCATCAAAAGAACTGGTGGCTTCCTCAAGAAAACCCATTACCTCAGCTTCCTGTTCCTGCTTATACTCCACAATGATGTGGCGGTAGGTGGCAGGTGTTTCGGGCATCATCAGCATCAAAGGCTCGATGGGGTTTTCAAGTGTCAGAAAATGAAAGTCTTCAGCCATCCCGATAACCCTCATGGTCCGCTGCGGGTTGCCTTCCTGGTCAAAATTCATATGAATCTGCTTCCCGATGGGGCTTTCATGCCAGCCAAAAGCCCTCGCAGCTGCATGGTTGACAATGACTCCCTGCAATGGATCAGAACGCATTTCGCTGTCAAAAGCCCTTCCGGTTAAAAGAGGGATCTGAAGCACATCGAAAAAAAGAGGGTCAACAAAATTGGCGGCAATGGCAGCCTCTTTCATCCCGCTTTCTCCTTCGACCCTGACAGCATTTACGTTATGATCCCTGCCCGGAATGGAGAAAGTTTTTGTGGTGTTGATGACCGCGGGGTTCTGCCGGAAAGTCTGCTCCAGGGTTTCAATGCCCCGGCGGCTTGCGGCTCCCTGAACGGTGACCACGGCCTTGTTTTCGCTTTTAAACCCCAAATGTTTGTTTTGTAAAAACTTCATTTGGTTATTTACTGTGATGGTGGCCGTTACCAGCAGAACAGAAATGGCGAACTGAAAGACCACCAGGGATTTCCGCAGCATGGCCGGTGAACTGCTCTGAAGGATCACTCCCTTGACAATCAGGGAGGGGTTCATCCGGCTCAATACCATGGATGGGTAAAATCCGGCTGCGATTCCTGTCAGCAGGGTGATTGCGATCACCTGCAGCAGTAAGGACCCTTCAAACAATTGAATGAGACGGAAGGAGGTTCCTGTAAATGTGTTGAAAACGGGAAGCAAAAGTTCCACCAGAAACAGCGAGATAACCAGTGAAAGAAAGGCCATCAGGAGTGACTCGGACATGAATTGTGCCATCAGCTGTCGCTTGCCGGCTCCGTTTACTTTACGGATACCGATCTCTTTGGCCCTTTTTGCTGCCCGGGCCGTCGCAAGGTTGGTGTAATTGATCGCAGCGATCACGATCAGGAAAAGGGCGACGAGGGAAAATATCAACAGCGTTGACCGGCTTCCTGACTCAGGAGCCATCATGATATTCTGAAAGTGGGTTTCACGCAACGGGGTGGCCTGATATTCAGCTGTGGCTCCAAATTCTTCCCCGAGTGGTTCCACATATTTTCTGCTGAAGGCGTCCATTTGTCCCATGACATCCTCAATCCGTTGCCCGGAATGAAGCTTGATGTAGGTATAGTTGGTGTTGATGTTCCAGAACAATTCCGGATTCATTGAATACACCAGTTCCGGATCAGCCGAGGGCATGGATAACATGGCATTGTAACGGAAATGGGTGTTTTCCGGCAAGTCCCTGGTTACTCCGGTAACCATAAAGTTTCGGTCACCTACTTCCAGGGTCTGACCAACCGGGTCGGTTTGGCCAAAATATTTTTCACTCAGGCTGCTGTTGATTACAATGGTATTGGGTTCAGAAAGTGCGCCTTCGCGCCGGCCGTGAATGAAATGATGGGTGAACACCTCAAAAACAGTGGAGTCGGCATACACAAACCCCGTTTCCTGAAAGACTTCGTTGTTGTTTCGGACAATCACTTCTTCCTGTTGGAAAAACCGGGCATAGGTCTCAACCTGAGGGAATTCCTCCTGCATGGCCATGGCCAGCGGAAAGGGTGTAATTGCCAGATGGTAGGCTGTGCCTGCCATGTTATAGTTTCCTTCCATGCGGAAAATGCGGTCATGATCCTTATGATGGGCATCATAGGAAAGTTCATGATTCAGGTACATGGTCACCAGTATTGCTCCTGTTATTCCGACGGCCAGGCAAAAGATGCTGATGGCGGAATACAGGGTGGCGCGTTTCATGTTACGCCAGGCGCTGATAAGGTAGTTTCTGAACATTTTCTGTTGTTTTTTCGGGCCTTCGGCCCTCCAGTTTGTCGGAGGCTTCGCCTCCTCCGGTTAATCGTGGCGAAGCCACGATGGTTTTTGGTTTGTCGGCGCTTCGCGCCTCCAGTTTGTCGGAGGCTTCGCCTCCTCCGGTTAGTCGTGGCTTCGCCA
>PWIY01000071.1 GCA_003560215.1 Bacteroidales bacterium
AAAACCACGACGTAAACGGTCAGAAAGGCCGGCAGGCAGGCCAGACGGCTGCCAGGCGGTTGCCGGACGGTTGCCAGACGGTTGCCAGACGGCTGCCAGACGGCTGCCAGGCGGTTGCCAGACGACGGCCAGGCGGTTGGTTTCCCCGAAAGCGGTTGATTTCCCCGAAAGCGGCTGGGTTCCCCGAAACCGGTTGGGTTCCCCGAAAGCGGCTGGGTTCCCCGGAAGCGGTTGGTTTCCCCGGAATTCGTGCAGCAGAAAACGGATGGCCAGGGCAGCGTCGAAGGTGGTAAAGAAGGTGTAATGCCGGGTCAGATTTTCAAGGCAATACAACAAACCCCGGCCCACAAGAAACCTTGTGCCAGCCGGGGTGTAGAAATTCTGGAAAAGGGTCAGATAATCCGCCGGGGCCTGATCTAACCCCCGTAATTGGTGATTTTCTCTGTCAGGGTAAAATCAAAATCGGGATATTCGTATATGGACATCCGGGGTTCCGTTTCACCAATGGAATAGCCCCAGATACTCTCATAGTCCTTCCTTGTTTCACCCATTTCCTCAAGCTGATCAAGGTAGGAACCGACAGACTTGGATTCAATGATCACAAACTTACCCAGTTTTTCAATCACAGGGCTGTGACTGCGGTTGTGATCATGGTCAAATTCAAGGATGCGACGCCCGTCTCCTGTCACACCGATCACCCTGAAAGTCATACTTTTGCCGACACCCGGCAGGTTGAGTACATTCCGGTCGGTGGCCAGAAACGGGATGCTTGCCTCTTTGCGAAGCTGCTCCACGTTTTGCACCATATTTTCTGCCTCTTCCGGGAAAGCCCGGATACGCCTGCGGTATTGCTGCGGAATTTCCCCGATGATTTTCTCTTCCATCTGCTCCTGTGAGGCCCGTGCATTGGTGGCAAATTTGAAAGCATTTTCCCTGTAGCCCTTCACGGAGAAGGTGTAATAGGGCAGCACCCCCACGTCATTGAGCACCTTACGCAGCTTGGCGGTATGCCCCCTGCGGCTGGCCGGTGCTGTAAATACCAGCTGATTGGTCACCGTCCACCCTGCGGCTGTCAGCCGGTCGAGCCCCCTTTGGGCTTCCGGTGTGATTTCCATGGGTGACTGATAATGAGTCTGAATCACAAACTGTTTGATGCCGATCGCGGAAGCCTTTGCCTTGAATTCTCCAAGTATTCTTGCCAGATTATCCGTGATACGCTGCGGAAGATAAGCAGGCAACCGGGTGCCAAGCCTGATCCGCAGGATTTCAGCATGTTTCTCGCCATCCGCCCTTTCTTCATTTTTTCTTTTCTTCTTTGCAGCCATTTCATAAACGGCAGTCAGGATTTTCTCAATGGATTTGTCAGCACTCATCAGTGCATCTCCACCGGTAATGAGAATATCTCTCAGCATGGAGTCTTCTTCCCAGTACCTCATGATCATTTCCAGCTTGTCATTCCAGCTTTCTTTGGGCTTCAGCTGATCCAGGTCAAAGTTCAGGTTCCCCCTCTGAAAATCATACATGCGCTGACAGGATGAGCATAATCCGGCACAGGCCCTGCCCATGGTATCCGGGATCATAATGGCCACTTCCGGATAACGCCGGTGCACGTTGTGCTCTGTGGGAAGCATCCAGCCGGCCGCATTGGGTTTTCCCGGCTCCACGATGTCTTCTTTTTCCCAGCCGACAATATGCCCGAATTCATCCACCAGCTCTTTGGAGTACAATACGTAATAACGGATCGCAAGGTCTTTTCCGCGGACAAACTCGGGCGCATCCACATTCAGCAGTGAAAGATAATATGGGTTCACAAAGAAGGGAATCCCTTTGTCCCTGGCCCTGTAAAGCAAAGACATCGTGTCTTCGTCCAGGGAGTTTCCCAGCATTTCATTGAGGGTATCGGGATCACGCACCGCAAACTTCAGGTGAAAGCGATAGTCATCCCACCACTGCTTCATCAGTTCAACCTTCTCATCCATGGAAGCGCCTTCAGGAAACACATAACGGCTGCTGATCATCTGCTTGTTATCAATCTTTTCGATCAGCACCCGCATGATCCGCTCTTTGTTCTGTTCACGGATTTCAACAACTTCAGGGTCGAGCCCGGAGGGATATTCCTCCATCCATTTCAGCACCTGCTCCCCCGGCGGAATCTCCCGGTCACTTTTCCCGTGGTATTGACGGAAAAGCTGAACCAGATCCTCAAGAAAGTGGGGGTGCAGAGAAGCATTGTCATTTTTGACACCTTGCCACAATGTGCCGAAAACATCATTGGTCACCTTTTTTCCCCTGAGGTTCAGGTCTTCATACTCCTCGCCCTGCCGGTCAAGGTAATCCAGTATTCTGATGGCGGCATAGTCCTGCCAGCTGAGTTTTTTCATGGCTTCCCACCCCTTTGATTCGAAGCTGTAATAACTGTAAACCAAGGGGTTGCCCCGCATATATTCCATCACTTGTTCACGCAGTCCGGAAGCAAACTCTTCTTTGTTTGCAGCACCATCCAGAAGCTTTTGCAGGTCGGGGTTCTCTTCCAGCAAGCGCTGAAGCAAAACGCCTGTTTCTTTTCGGCTTAATTGGTTGTTGACTGCTGTCGGGTTAACCACGTTGCTCATATAATCGTTTTGTTTTGAAGGTTTTAAGCTACGAAACCAGAAATACTTATGTTATAATGTATCATAAACCGGGGCTGGCTGTTCCCGGATATTCAGTATATCCTCATGTTTATCAGGGATCAAGTGAACCCGGCATAAAAAACCAAAACTGCCCATTATCCCATATTACAAAGGTAATTATTTTAGGCCTAAAACAAAAGGGGTGGCAGAAGCCTGCATTGCCACGGCAATGCAACTGGCTGGGTAATCCGGAAAAATCCGTGTCGGGCAACGACAGCTCCGTCACACTTCACCAGACCCAGCGAGCAGAATAACCCTGGAAATCCGTGTCAGGCAGGGAAATGCACCCACAAGTGAAGGAAGAATCAGCGAATCTAAGGTCTTCTGCTCCGCAAAGCAGCCCGAAGTGAGGGCTCGGCAAAAAGCATGATGATGGCAAATACCCCCAGCAGCCCGATGTGAACCAGATACATCCACAGGCCGGAAATGGCGGCGGTAAACGTGCTCAGGAAATACACCCCCAGGGCTGAAGCCAGCATCACCCCGATTTTCCTCAGCTCATAAGGGATTTTATAATAGCGCTGCCCGAAAAGGTAAGAAAGAAGCGCGAGGGTAAAATAACATACCAGTGTGGCCCACGCCGACCCGTGATACCCAAACTGAGGAATCCACCAAATGTTCAGCAAGATGGTTATCAGCGCACCGATCACGGAAAACCAGGCTCCGAAGATTGTCCGGGCGGTCAGTTTGTACCAGATTGACAGGTTAAAGTAAATTCCCAGGAACATATTGGCGATCAGGAGAACCGGCACCACCGGCAGTCCTTCATGATAGGCCTGACCGATAAAATGTTTTACCACATCCATGAACAGCATGATCCCCAAAAAAATGAACAGGCAGGCCATTACAAAATAATTCATCACTTTGGCATAGAGCTCGCGGGAATCTTCGCGGGCCGCATGGGAAAAAAAGAAAGGTTCAGCGGCAAAGCGAAAAGCCTGAATAAATATGGTCATCATGATGGACAACTTATACACTGCCCCGTAAATCCCCACCTGGGCCATGGCAATGTCTTCCGGAAGAATATATTTCAAAAGCAGCTTGTCCAGGGCTTCGTTGACCCACCCTGCCAATCCCGCCACAAGAAGCGGCAAGGCATACAGCAGCATTTTACGCCAAAGCACGGAGTCAAAGACGGGCCGCACCGAACGCATCACGGGCAACAGCAGAAGCAGTGTAAAAACCGTTGCCACCAGGTTGGCAATAAACACATAACCCACCCCGATACCCGGATCGTAAATGAGATCAACCAGAGGATGCATGAATTCGGGGCCATGCCTTAAGAGCCATGGATATAACAACAGGAAAACAAGAACCAGCCCGATGTTGATGGCAATTCCCGCAAGCTTCACAAGGGCAAACCTCCAGGGCTTGTTTTCAGCACGAAGCCTGGCAAACGGAATGGCGGCCAGTGCATCCAGCCCGACAATCATTCCAAGCAGCACAATGTATTCCACATTGTCAGGATATCGCATCACCTCTGCCAGCGGATGGCGAAAAAGGATTACCAGCAGGATAAAAACCGCGGATGTGGAAAGCACAGAAAGCAGGGAGGTGCTGAATATGGTACTTCGCTTGTCGGGACTGGACTCTGAGAAACGGAAAAAGGCCGTTTCCATTCCATAGGTCAGCACGATCAGCAAAAACGCCACATAGGTGTACATCTCCGTCACCACCCCGTATTCGCCGGGAACAAAAATCCGGGTATACAGTGGCACCAAAAGGAAATTGATCACCCTGCCTACGATGCTGCTGATTCCGTAAATGGCTGTCTGCCCGGCAAGTCGTTTAAGAGGATTCACGCTTCATCGGTTTATGCCGTACAAATTTGCGAAGAAAAAACGACATATGCCGCTGAAGGGAGCGTTGTGAAGAAAAACAGAAGGTTCTGCAGGAACGAGTGATTACTCACCGGACTCCTGGGCACGAACTTTTGCCTTCCACTCCTGGTAGGTTTTTTCAAAAAAATCAGGATCATTCACCCGCAGCCACGTCCCGTATTTCACATAATCAGGGATTCGGCCACCATTTGATTTTTTCTGATCTTCCGGAATACCAAGCTGATTCAGATGACGCTCATAAGAAATCTTACTTGGCCTGTCTTCTTTTCTGTTCATGACTACGCTGAATAATGTCGCACTCCCTTGCCCGGTAGTCAGGAGACAACGGAAGTGCAGACTGTGATTAAATCAGTTTGTAGCCCCGACAGGAATCGAACCTGTATCTAAAGTTTAGGAAACTTCTATTCTATCCGTTGAACTACGGGGCCCTTTTCTCAGCAGCAAAGATACTCACTTTGAATGTTTTTTACAAACAAGGGATCACAAAAAAGGATTATCAGCCAGTTTTTTTTGGCTAAAACGGCAAATAGAAGGATTACCCGACCACACTGCCGTTCTCAATATCTTTTTCGGGCTGCACGAAAGTCATCTCCCCGTCTTTGGTCTGGCCCATCAGCAACATTCCGTGTGACTCGATCCCCCTGATCTTTTTGGGCTTGAGGTTGGCCATGAAAAGAACACTCCGGCCAATGATCTCGTCCGGTTGAAACACATGGGCAATGCCGGCCACCGCGGTACGTTCTTCAAGCCCGATATCCACCGTTACCTTCAGCAGCTTCTTGGTTTTCGGCACCCTTTCTGCCGAGAGGATGGTTCCTGTCCGGATATCCATTTTGGCAAAATCTTCAAAAGTAACCGTTTCTTTCAGCTCAATCATTTCCGATTCATCCTGGTTGTCCATCCTGGCCTGGTAAAGCTTATTCACCTGCTCGTGTACCTGGAGATCCTCCACTTTTTCAAACAACAACTCCACTTTATTGATCGAATGGTTATCGGGCAACAGATCCGGGCGCCCCCCGTCTCTCCAGGTAAGGTTGCCCAGGTTCAGCATTTTGCACAGCCGTTTGGCAGTATGAGGCAGGAAGGGTTCTGACAACACTGCCAGACTCGCACATATCTGCAGACAAACATTCAGGATCGTTTTTACCCGCTCAGGATCGTTTTTGTAGATCTTCCACGGTTCAGCCTCAGTAAGATAACGGTTACCCAACCGGGCCAGACCCATCAACCCGGCCAGTGCTTCCCTGAAACGATAACTTTCAAGGCTTTGGCCGATTGTATCCGGAAAAGCAAGCAGTTGCTCAAGGGCCTCCTTGTCGGCCGTTGACAACTCTCCGGCTGCAGGCACCCGGCCATCAAAATACTTGTGCGTCAGCACCAGTGTACGGTTCACAAAATTACCGAAAATGGCCAGCAGTTCATTGTTATTGCGTGCCTGGAAATCTTTCCAGGTAAAATCATTGTCTTTGGTCTCCGGTGCCGCCGCAGTCAACACATAGCGCAGCACATCCTCTTTGCCGGGAAATTCCTCCAGGTACTCATGCAACCATACCGCCCAATTCCGGGAGGTGGAAATTTTATCTACCTCCAGGTTCAGAAACTCATTGGCAGGTACATTGTCCGGCATCACGTAAGACCCCTCGGCATTCAGCATTACCGGGAAAATAATGCAATGAAACACAATGTTGTCTTTTCCGATAAAATGGACAAGCTTGCTGTCGGATGACTTCCAGTATTTCTCCCAGTCTTTCCCATGCGCTTCACCCCATTCACGGGTGGCGGAAATGTAGCCGATGGGGGCATCAAACCACACATACAATACTTTTCCCTCAGTATTTTCCAGGGGCAGTTTCACCCCCCAGTCGAGATCCCTCGTTACCGCCCTGGGTTGAAGGCCCTGATCAATCCAGGACTTGCACTGACCATACACATTGGGTTTCCAGTCCTCTTTATGGGATTCAAGGATCCACTTGCGCAACATGGGCTCGTATTGATCAAGCGGCAAATACCAATGCTTTGTCTTTTTCATCTCGGGTTTGTTCCCGCTTAACATGGAACGTGGATTCCCCAGGTCAGTGGGGCTCAGTGAGGTTCCGCAGTTCTCACACTGGTCGCCGAAAGCCTTTTCATAGTCACAATGCGGGCAAACACCGGTTATGTACCGATCCGCCAGAAATTGTTTATTGGCCTCATCATAATACTGCTCAGTTTCTTTTTCGGTAAATACACCCTTGTCGTAAAGGGTCTTGAAAAACTCAGCAGCCGTTTCATGATGCACTTTGGCAGAGGTGCGGCTGTACACATCAAAAGATATCCCAAAGCGCTCAAAAGATTCTTTGATCTGTTTGTGGTACTTGTCAACAACCTCCTGCGGTGTGATGTTCTCCTGCCTGGCCTTGATGGTAATGGGTACCCCGTGTTCATCACTTCCGCAAATATACAGGACGTCTTCCCCCTTCAGGCGGAGATATCGCACGTAGATATCGGCAGGGATATACACCCCCGCCAGGTGGCCGATGTGCACCGGGCCATTTGCATAAGGCAGTGCCGCTGTTACCGTATGGCGTTTGTAGTGTTCAGTTTTCATTATCACAGGTGTTAGTAATATGTGACCCCTTCAGGGTCAGTAGTCGGATCTATGTGCAACCGGCTGGCCGAAGTCAGTACCGCCGGTGTGAGTGACGTATGACCCCTTCAGAGCCAACCTCCCCCTTCTACCTTCTTCCTTCGAGCTTCTTCCTTCGAGCTTTCAGCTTCCAGCTTCTTCCTTCTACCTTCCACCTTCTCCCTTCTACCCTCCAACCTCTACCTTCTTCCTTCGAGCTTCTAACTTCGAGCTTCCAGCTTCTACCTTCTCCCTTCTACCCTCCAACCTCTACCCTCTAAATCTCAACTCCGCTGCAAAGGTAGTAAATCTTCATAAGTCCATGACTTAATGTCCGGTTCCGGAGGCATTTTTCCGCATAAAGCATTAACTTTGCATCAATAAACTGACGTAATGGCATAACCCATGGACATCCAATCCATCAAACAGCGATTTGGCATCATCGGACACTCCCCCAGGCTGGACCGGGCCATTGACGTGGCGCGGCAGGTGGCTCCAACGGATATCACGGTACTGATCACCGGCGAAAGCGGAACCGGCAAGGAGGTCTTCCCGAAGATTATCCACCAGCTGAGCCCGCGAAAGCACGGACCTTATATCGCCGTTAACTGCGGGGCCATTCCGGAGGGTACGATCGACTCTGAGCTTTTCGGACATGAGAAAGGCTCTTTTACCGGCGCGCACGAAGCACGCAAGGGATATTTTGAAGTGGTCAATAAAGGGACCATTTTTCTTGACGAAGTGGCTGAATTGCCCCTGCTCACACAGGTCAGGCTGTTGCGTATTCTGGAAAGCGGTGAATTCATCAAGGTAGGGGCATCCAAAGTGATCAAAACCGATGTACGGGTAGTCGCTGCATCCAATGTGAGCCTGCAGGAAGCCGTCAACAACGGAAAATTCCGGGAGGATCTCTATTACAGGCTCAATACGGTGCCCATCAGGGTACCCCCGCTGCGTGAACGGAAAGAAGACATTGTGATGCTGTTCAAAAAATTCTCTGCCGACTTTGCGGAGAAATACCGCATGCCTCCCCTTCACCTGACCCATGACGCAGAACAGCTGCTGATCAACCATCGCTGGTCAGGCAATGTGCGTCAGCTCAAAAACCTGGCTGAACAGATATCTGTGATTGAAAAGGACAGGCACATTACCTCAGATGCCATCAACCGCTA